>JAKPRU010001106.1 GCA_029557025.1 Candidatus Omnitrophota bacterium
TCCGATCCCACCAGGTAGAGCCCTTTGATGGGTGTCTGTGGTTTTGGTTTCTTGGTGCCGGTTTGTCCAACCTCCTGTGCCAGGCCGATGCATTCTCCGGTTATCCGGCCGGTCAGTCCCGCAGTCTGGGTAGTGTGGGTGCGCTGTTTCTTGATGATATGCCCTTTTATTTCCGGGAAGAGCCTTGTCTCGGCGATATGTTCGGCCAGGTCCAGCAGTCCTTCGCACTGCGCGGACTTGGAAACATCGCACGGCGCGGGAACACCCACGATGAGGATGTCCTTGCCGAGGGGCGCCAGGGAAGGATCGGACATGCTGGGAACGGTCACAAACAGGTAGAGGTCCTTGGGGATATCCCCGGTCTCCAGGTAATTGAACATCTCGTAGGGGCTCATATCCGGACAGTGAAACATGCATGGGGCGCGCATACCGATGACTTTGCGGTTGAGGAAATACTTGGTGGCGATAAAGGCGCATGACAGTTTGAGGCCTTCTGCCCACGTCGTATATTCTCTGGGGAAGTTCTTTTCCCCGGTCAAAGCTATGGTGCGGTGGATGCCGGCGTTGGAGATGACAATATCGGCGGGGATGAATTCACCGGTGGCGGTGGTTACTCCCTTGGCGCACCCTTTTTCGACCTCGATCCGTTTGACCTGGACGCCGGTGCGTAATGTCCCTCCATGCTTCTCAAATCCGCGCAAAAAGGTCTTGGGGATCTCGCTTGATCCACCGACGGGATATCCGAATCCGCGGCTGCGCACCGTTCCGAACTGGATATACAAGAAGTCCGCCAGGGATGCACGCTCCCAGGGGATCACCATGGTAATCATGGTCTGGGTGGCCATGACTTTCAGTAAATCCTCGGAATCGGTCAGGGAGGTGAAGAAATCTCTGACCGTGATATCTTCGTATTCTGATAGATAGGGTGTATATGGATTCGAAAGTTTGCGAAAGATGCCGATCAGCTCATTGAGCGGATGGTTTGAAAGTGACTTGCGCACGGTCGA
>JAKPRU010000089.1 GCA_029557025.1 Candidatus Omnitrophota bacterium
CATGGAAGAGATAATCTTCAGTTGGACGAAGTATGTCGGCATACCTTGCCGTAACTCACCGATCCCGCGGTTGGTCACCGTGGCCGATCCTTTACTAAATCCCGATGATCCCCGCGCCATGCACCAAATCATCGAGTTTGGCCCGATCGCCATTGATCCATTCGCGCGGATCGCGGACCCCCAAGGTCCGATCGTGCAATCCGGATTCCAGCCCATGCGCCTTTGGAAATCCTTTTTGGAACCCCTGGCCTCGAATTGGGGGGAATGGTCCCCCCGCGTGGCGGAACTTCATGAAGAACTCCTGAAGGATCTGGATACGGAAACCAAATTGCTCATCGAGAATACACCTCCGCTATCCCGTGTCATCAAGGAGTCCGAACTGGATTCCCCGGTCGGCCCGAATTCTAGTTTCTATGACCCTCCCGACAATTCGATCTTTTTCCAGCGGAGTGGATTCGATCCACAAAGCCGCGCCACCTGGCTGCATGAATATGGGCATTATTCGGATTACATTTCCTTGAGTCACCGTGGGAAAGGCGCACTGAAAAAGTGGCGAAACAAAATCATCCGGAATTCTCAGGATGACCCCACGATTTCGATCCAGGGAATGCCTATTTCCGGATTCCGTACTATTTCCGGATTATCGGCAGATGAAGCCAAGGAACGACTGATCGAATCATTGAAAGATGAGGCTAAGTCGCAGGCTACGGCATATATCAGCGAGATTGTGGAAGAGGCTAAGATGACAGCTAATAAGGAGGCTAAGAAAATTGTGGTTCAGTCTATACAGCGTGTTGCCACTGAAACCGCTATTGAAAACTCGATTACTGTATTCCATATCGACTCCGACGAGATTAAAGGCCGCATTATCGGTCGCGAAGGTCGCAACATCCGTGCATTGGAAGCTGCAACCGGTATCGAAATCGTGGTGGATGATACCCCCGAAGCTATTGTCCTTTCAGGATTTGATCCGATTCGTCGTGAAGTAGCCCGTCTGGCTTTGCACCAATTGGTACAGGACGGACGTATTCACCCTGCACGTATTGAAGA
>JAKPRU010000092.1 GCA_029557025.1 Candidatus Omnitrophota bacterium
CGTCCAGGCGTTGTCTGCCGTCCGGGACAATTTGTAGACCGGGTAATATGGATGGCACAGATACATGATGTCGGAATCCTGGACGTATTGGATATCGAACAGGTCTGCGGCCGCATAGGGGGAAACGATCTCATAGGCCGCGCCAGACACCATGACCGGAGCGTAATCCTTGAACACCCGGATATACAGATCGCCGAATTCCAACATGTAGGCCTGCTCGGTATTGTACTGGAAGGGAATCAACCGGGAGTATTTGGTGGAGTCTTTGGTTTCTCCGAGGAAATAAGATCCTGGCCGGCGCTGCACACCGCCATGGACGCGGCAGATGAAATTTTCCAGCGTTTCGCAGCCCATCGCATATTTTTCAAGGTCGAGCCTGCCGCGGAGCTGACTCGAAAGTTCGCCTGCGTTGAATGCTGCAATCAGCGGAGAAACGCGCATCCTTTATGCCCTCTCGTCAATCCAGGATTCCGATTTCCATTCCCCGGAGGTGTCCTCCTGGGCGTCGATCTCTATCGCCTCGGTCAACTTCCCGGAATAGAGCTGCCACATGGCTTCCTGTATCGAATTGCTGTTTGTCAGTGGGATCGCCAACTCCGCAGCCAACCGCGCCGATATGGCAGCACGGCACAGAATATCAAGGGTGTTCACGTCGTCAATTTTCTTGATGTAGATGATATTCGCTTCAGTCTCGTCGGTAAGAAGAAAGCGCCCCTCGACCTTATATTCCGAATCCTCGTATTCCATCCCAATAACGCGCAGGCAATCATTCGGCAGCGCATACTTATAGGTGTACCCAAATGCCGGAGATGCTGAAGATTGCGCCAGCGATGCCCTGTCCGTCGCGCAGTTCCAGGGATATGCCCGGAGCACCTCTTCGATGATGGAATCAAGTATCAGGTTGCATTTCCGCGCCGGTTCGGAATTTTCGGACATGGAGGCTATCCGGTTTCTCACCCCCAGGGACGCCAGCGCCCTATTGCAGATTGACACCTTTGTCGCCATCACTTACCCCTTCAACCATTCGGCGTCCGGTTCGCCCATCCATTCCTTTGTCCTGCCGGAAAGGGACCGGACACGCCCCTTGAAATCCTCATTGATCGACTTCATCCATTCCGCCTTCAGAAAGTCGCTCCCGAAAAC
>JAKPRU010000093.1 GCA_029557025.1 Candidatus Omnitrophota bacterium
GTGTCCACGATAATGATTTCATCGTTCCTGCTGCGGACTTCCAGGCAGCACGTGTCACCCACATACCGAAAGTATTCCTTGCCGGACACGGGAATCGAGCCCCTGGCGCCGTAACATCGAACAATCATGGAGTCCTCCACCCACAAGAGCACTGCCCTTGGGACTCACAGAGGGGAACGAAAGGGTCCGGGGCCGTCGGTGGTGGCGTCATTGGTGGCCCACCATTCCTTTCTACCATAATTGAGGCTACAGATTCATCCATTCTCTCACCCGTCGCAGGCCGCAATCCGATTTCCTCGAAGGCTCTCCATCTCGTTGGATCAAAGCAGCGTGCGTGCGTCCCATTCTAGGCAAAAAGCCGCCGAGTCACTTGATCGGGATTCGAACGAAACCCCCGAACCCTTTTGGGTCCGAGGGTTGTGCGAGATCGTTTTGCTTTCCTAACAGGGGCCTTTGCGCCTATTCTTGTCCGCAAGGGGTGCAGTTGCCCCATTCGTCGATGCACTCTTCACAAAATGTCCGACGGCACATGCGGCATTCGGATACGGCGGCATCCCGGGTGTATTCCTCCCCGCATGCGGCACAGGTGAACATCTTTTCTTCGGTCGAATGCTGTGCCATGGTGTGCTCCTTTCCTGTGGTTCGGTTCTTCGCTTATTGGAAACTATTGGCGGAAACGGCCGTGTCAAGGGTTTTCGGAAAGGCTGTCGAGTGTCTCCGATCCATGGCGCCGGATGCCGGAGTTGAGGGCTTCGTTCCCGGTCCCCGCGGGGATCCTGTGGGATTCGTCCGTGGGGGGCTCAGGTTCCTAGCAGTTCAAGGACCGTTTGAGCCACTCCTTGAGAGGTTCACTGACGGCGTAGACCTCGACGCCGGGCTTGCGGCCCCCTTCGGCGACAGCCTCGAGAATGAGCTCCTCGGGAGCTTCCACCCGGGCGATTTCCACCATTTGGGAGACGTCCCGCCTCACCAGGGTCACGCACAAGGGCCTCTCCCATCCGTAAACAAGAAAATAGTAGCTTGCCTGGCCCGGGTATCGTACGAAATCGTCTTTGCGAGCCCAACCCGTGCCCCATTCCAGGTAAGTTTCCACCGCCTTTTCCGGAGTCATATCCCAAGCGATTGGATCAATGATTGCCCGGTGTCGTTGCAGTTCCGCCAGGTTCCACACGGCAG
>JAKPRU010001114.1 GCA_029557025.1 Candidatus Omnitrophota bacterium
GGGGAAGAACTCCCTCCCCGCTTGCGGGGAGGGCCGGGGTGGGGGTTCTGCTGGCGCGCTCGCGGGGGAGGGCCGGGGTGGGGGGCTTTGGCGCATGTCACCCCTGCCAATCCATTTTTCTTCATCATGGTCATCCCGTAATCCCCACAAATCACGCCTTCGGGTGTCTGTGGCAGCGTCCTCGACAGCGACCTCCAAGGTATCCTTGGAGACGTCGATTCCCATACAAATCATGATAGGATTGAATCTCTCCCGGACACGAATGTCCAAGCGGAGATTCGATGATTCATCAGCAACCCGGATATTTCAATGCCGGGCATTCGTTTAGAAAGGCATACCATGAAGAAGACCCCACGAACCGCGAGAACCCCGAAGGCCGCCTCCGAGGCGAAGGCTCCCCAGCGGAAAGAGCTGCATGTTATCTCCAATACCCACTGGGACCGCGAATGGGCTTACCCGTTCCAGGAAACCCGGTTGCTTCTGCTGGAGTTCATGGACAATCTTCTGAAACTTCTGGAGGATCGCCCGGACTTTCATTCGTTCCTGATGGATTCGCAGACCCTTTGTGTGGAGGACTATCTCGATCTGCGACCGGAAAACCGTGAGCGCATCGAAAAACAGGTGAAAGCGGGACGGCTGATTGTCGGTCCCTGGTACAGCCTGCCGGAAGAATACATTGTCAACGGTGAGTCCCTTGTCCGCAACCTGCTGGTCGGCCACCGGGTCGCCCAGTCCCTCGGCAAAGTGAGCAAACTCGGTTACACCCCGTTCTCGTACGGCCAGACCTCCCAGATGCCGCAGATTTACCGGGGCTTTGATATCGACACAATTATCTTTTATCGCGGGATCAACACGCCCCATTCGGAATTCATCATGGAAGGTCCGGATGGCTCGCGGCTGTACGGATGCCGATTCGGTGCGCTGTCACGGTTCAGCTATTATTTCTACCTCTATCGGAATGTCGTCCAGAATATGACGCGGGATGAATGGTGGTATACCTGGAGCAAGGGCGCGGAACCGTTCCGTCTCTGCAGCGACCGATACCCCAAAGGGCATTACTATGTTCTCGATCCCGGCAAGAAACTATGGCTGACAGAAAAAATCCCGGCCATGGTAAACAAACTCCTGGAGGATGAAAGCCACCATTTCACCACACCGTACATCGCCTGTATGCAGGGATTCGATTCCTCCGAACCGGACCCGCGCGAAATCGACTTGATCGAGGCCTGCAAGCCTCACCTGCCGGAAGGTGTGGAAATCTTCCAAAGCAGCTTGGGCGAATATATGGACAAGCTAAAGGAAGAGATCAAGAAGATGAAGAATCCCACGGTGATCCGGGGCGAAAGCCGCGACCCCGGCGCGACAGGGAAATGGACTCACTTGATGGGCGATGTTCTTTCCAGCCGATGCCGGATCAAGCGTAACAACCACGATGCCGAAACCCTGGTGCAGCGTTGGGCGGAACCGTTTGCCTCTCTGGCCTGGATGCTCGGCGCACCCTATCCCAAATCGGCCATGGAACGCGCCTGGAAATATATCTTCCAGAATCACCCTCACGATACCATCTGCGGCGCCGGCGGCGACCAGATGGAAAAAGATTTGCATTACCGTTTCGATCAAAGCAAGCTCATTTCCTTCGGACTGATGCGCCGGGGAATGCAGGAGATTCAGAAACGCATCGACAATTCCGATCTCGACACCAAAGAGGCGGTGCTGACCGTATTCAATCCGTCGCCGTACACACGCACCGAGGTCATCAGCGCCCTGGTGGATCTCCCCGATGGTTGCGGATACGAGGGATTCTCGATTCGCGATACGGACGGAACAGAGGTTGCCCGTCAGGATATCTCCCGGTTCCCGTGCGGGACCCTCGTTCGAAACTTGCAGGATATCAGCCTGGAGCAGCGCGCCGAACGAGTCCATCTCCACTTCGAGGCAAAAAACATCCCGGCTCTCGGCTACAAAACTTTCCACATCAAGCACGAACAGCGGGATACCCCCCAATCCGGAAGCATGGTTCCCGAACGCAACTGCATGGAAAATGAGCATCTGTTCGTCCGCTTCAATTGCGATGGAACCCTGTGCCTCGCCCACAAAGAAACCGGCCATGTATTCCACGGTTTGCACTACATCGAGGACAGCGGCGAGATGGGGCATCCCTGGATCCATATCGCCCCGCAGTATGATGAGGTCATCACCAGCCATGGAATGCCTGTGGATGTCATGCTGGAGGATGACGGCCCGATTTCCGCCCGGTATCGTGTGGATTACCGGATGCGAATTCCCGTGGATATAAAACAGCGTGAAGATGGTGTCCACCGCACAAACGAACGCACCGATCTCGTGGTCACCTCGCAATTCACCCTCACAAAAGGCGCAAAGTTTGTCCATGTGAAAACAACCTTGAATAACCCGTGCCGCCAGCACCGTATTCGTGTGGTGTTCCCGACTTACCTGGCGGCGAAAGTCTCCAGCGCGGAAGCAGCGTTTGATGTCATCGACCGACCGATTGATCGTCCCAAAGGGTCGTTGTATTACGGCAGACCGAATCCAACCTACCCCATGCACCGATTCATCAGTGTAAGCGACGGAAAAGTAGGCCTGTCGGTTTTCAACAACGGTATTCGGGAATACGAGGTGACCGACAATGAGGCCCGCGAATTGGCGATCACTCTCTTGCGCGGGTTTGAATTCAAACAGTCGCCGGTAATCGACCGCTGGGATGTTTATCCCGATGATATCATGTCGCAATGCCTGGGGGATCACAACTGGAGTTACGGAATTTATCCCCATGCGGGCAACTGGGGCAAAGCGCAGGTGTATGTGGAAGCAGATCGGTTCACTCTTCCGTTGGAGGTGGCTCAGGCCGGTCCCAGGGGCGGCGATCTTCCGAAGGAACTCTCTTTCCTGGAAATCAATCCGTCCTCGATTGCCATGAGTGCATTCAAACGTGCGGAAGACCGTGAGAGCGCGATTCTTCGCCTGTACAATCCGACCGACAAGACCGTAAAAGCCACGCTGTCTATCGCACAGCCGGTTAAGGAAGCCTGGATCACAAACCTGAATGAGGACCGTCGGGAGCAACTCAAGCCGTCCGGCAACAGAATCGCCTTGACCTTCAGGCCAAAGAAGATCGTCACGGTGGAGATCGTGCCGAGGTGAGATGAAGAATATG
>JAKPRU010000109.1 GCA_029557025.1 Candidatus Omnitrophota bacterium
GTCCGAAAGAGCCTCCGAATCCAGGGAAGCATCCAACCTTCTGCAACAGGGGGAAGCGAATGGAAGCATTGTCAGGAGAACGGGAATGCGATGTTGTTGGGCGGTCATCAGGAACGCATCCAGCTCGCGAAGCCCTTCTTCCCGCCACACCCCGGATTCCGGCATGGTTGTGCTGACCCCACCACCCCACAGATTCACACGAACCAGATGGATTCCCATCGCCGCCATTTCCGCGAAATCCTGATCCCACACACCCGGATTGGCATACCGAAGCGAGGTCCCGCCATAGTTCAACGTCCCGTAAGATGCACCGATCAACGGGTAAATCTCGCCGCCTCGCAGGACCATCTCTCCATCGGTCGTGAGCGCTTCCCCCGAAGACAACAATGATTCATCCCGTCCCCAGAATCCCGAAATCGTGTTTTCAATCGTTTCATCATTGTGCAGCAGAACGGCCTGCGCGGAATAAAAGCCGCTCTCAGCGGGGCCGGTCAGCGGGATCTCCAGGTAACCAGTTCGCGCAAACTCGGCCCGGATCTTTCGACGAAGGCGCTTTGCCCGTCCCTGGGGCGGAGTAATGGATAGCTGAAGTGTCCAGTCCCCCTCTGCGATGTTTCGCGCAGTTACTCGCAGGACAGGAGTCTCGCCCGGCAGATAAGCGGCAAATGTGGGCAGGACCTCCAGGGTCGTTGCGCCCTCCGCCCCCATTCGAATCAGGATCGGCAACAGATCCATCCAGCCGTTGAGCTGGCTTGCATCCAGCTGCGCCAGATTAACGGTCACGAGAATCCATCGCCCGGCCTTGCAGGGATCGAACATCCGGTCCAGGCGCGTGACTGGCGCAGCCATGGGTATGCCATCCCGTAAGGACTGTAATAGCGGTCGATACTCGATATCGAGTGACCGAGAGGGATTAGATTCCGCCGGACAGCGTCTGCCAAACGGAACCGGTTGGATTGTCAACGGATATACATCGGGACAGACCGGAGATTTTTGTCGAAAAACCGGGGCCAGACGCGGGTGACAGGCGACCGTAACATCTGTCAGATCGGGTGAATGAATCCGCGAATGCACAATCCCAATCCGTCTGTGGTAGCATGTGCAGGGGTGCAGAATACGCCACCCTGACTCGGAGTCTCCTGCGATGGGTGTGCGGAACGGCACTCCGCCCCAATTCAGAAAATTGCCGCCGTTCTCCAGATAATTGAGAATGTAACTCCAGGATTCCAGCGGGAATCCATCTCCGTACGGATTGATGAACAGGTCTGCCTGTTCCAACGCCTGCGGCAGTTCCGAGGGTGCGGCGAAACGCACCGTCGTTTCCTCTGCACATTGCCGCCAGACTCGTTGAGTGAGTGGGCGGCTGATTCCAACCGGTAAGGTTTTTTCCCAAAGCACTACGATTTTGCGGTTCATTCTTGTCTCCCATCCGGAATTCGTGAAAAATAAGTTCCCAACTCCATCCAGATGCGATCAATTCTCTCTTTTGTTTCAGCATTCATGACAACATCGGGAGGCCATTCCCGATCGAATCCCTCCTCCGGCCAGGTCTTTGTCGCGTCAACCACCATCTTGGACCCATATCGCGGGTACTCCGATGAATTATCCAGAACATCCACAGGCCCTCGCACAAAACTGACATCTCTCCCCGGTGCGACATTGTTGGCAAACCGCCACAGGACCTCCCGGATATTGTGAACATCCACCTCCTCATCGAACACAACAATGGTCTTGCAGAACATCATCTGTCCCAGTCCCCACAAAGAGTGGGCCACCTTGGCAGCATGGCCCGGATATCGCTTCCGGATGGAGACAAGCGCCAGGCTGTGGAAGAGCGTTTCCACCGGCAGGTTGATATCGACAATCTCCGGTAGTGTCATTTGGATCATCGGCAGGAAAATGCGTTCCGTGGCCTTGCCGAGATACGCATCCTCCATAGGCGGTTTGCCGACCACGATGGTGGGATAGATGGGGTCTCGCGCCCGTGTAACCGCTGTCAGGTGGAAAACCGGATAAGGTTCCGCCAGAGAGTAATAGCCCGTGTGATCTCCAAATGGTCCTTCGAGCCGCTCCTCTCCCGGAATGACATAGCCTTCCAGAACAAATTCCGCATCGGCGGGGACATGGAGATCAATGGTTTCGCATGGCGCAAGCGGAACCGGTTCGCGTCGCAGAAATCCGGCGAACACCAGTTCCTCGATTTGTTCCGGAAGGGGCGCGCTTGCACAGTAAGCCAGCGCCGGGTCACCGCCCAGCACAATGGCAACCGGCATTCGCTCATCCGCTTTGAGATGCTCCCGGTAATGCGCCGCTCCCCCCTTATGGATTTGCCAGTGCATCCCGAGCGTGTGATGGTCATACACCTGAATGCGGTAGAGGCCGACATTCATTCGCCCTGTTTTTGGGTGACGAGTATAAACCTGCCCGAGTGTGATATATGGACCCCCATCCTCCGGCCAGCAACGCAGAATCGGCAGATCGGCTATGGACGGATTGTTGATCTCAACGATCTCCTTGCACCGTCCGCTCCGCACCGTTTTCGGCCCGCATGATGCCAACTCCTTCAGGGTGGGCATAAATGCCGGCCATTCGCGCCAGCTTCGTGGGGGCATCGTTTCAAGAAGCGCGCGAATCCGATCCGCAATCTGTGAGAGCGATGACACCCCCAGTGCCATCGCCATGCGTTTCTCGGACCCGTACGCATTGATCAGAAGCGGAATCTCGCCGCCGCTCGGATGTTGAAACAGAAGCGCAGGGCCGCCCGCTTTCACTACACGGTCGGCAATTTCCGTAATCTCCAGTTCCGTGGAAACCGGGTAAGCGATCTCCGCCAACTCCCCTTCCAAACGAAGGCGTTCCACAAAATCGGATAAGTTCTGATAGGCCATTTTTTTATCTTTCGTCCGCCAGGCAGTGCAAACCGCACCACAACCAGGCGGAATGATAGAGATTAAAAGTGGCCTGTGTCTACCTTAGCGGTGGGTCGGGGTAATTCTCCAAAATCAGCCAAGGATCGTTTGTTCTCTGCCGAAACTCATGGGTCCGACCTCGCAGATCCGCCAGAAGCTCTTGAAATTCTAACTTTTGGGCTAGATTCAGAGACTCCCACGGGTCTTGCTCCAGGTCGTATAACTCTTCGGGTGGGCGGTGCAGATAATCCTGAACCGTGCGCTGTCCCATTTTCATTTCCAGTTTGGTTATGAGTTCCTGCCAGGTTTTGGATGCGTGCAAATCGCTAGCGTGGGGAAACGGCAATTCGGGGCACAGGTTCTGAATGTATTTGTATCGCCGAGTTCGGATGCCTCGCATGGGATAGTACATCGTGACTTCATGGAAAGTGTGAGAGAGAAAGACAGAATCCCAGCCTGATGGATTTTCATCCTCCAGAATCGGGAGAAATGATCTTCCGTGGAGTTCATATTCTTTGGGCGGAGGTGTGCCGGTCCATTCCAGAATGGTCGGAGTTAAATCGGCCCAACTGACCATCGCCTGGTTCACAATTCCCCGTTTTGCCTGTTCCGGCGACCGGACAATGAGCGGGACATGGACACCGGGATCGTACAGGTTGGTTTTTGCCCCCGGAAAGGCGATGCCGTTGTCGCTTAAGTAAACAACCAGTGTGTCTTTGTCCTTGCCGCAAGCCTGCAAAGCATCCAGAACCATGCCGATTCCGAGATCCAGGCGGCTGACGGCCTGGCTGTACTGCGCCATCTCCTCCCTTACTGCCGCGCTGTCTTGCAGGAATGCAAGTGGTTTCATGTTCTCGGGCGAATAGGTTGTCTCTTCCACGCCGGGATAACGCTGCTCGTTCCCAAATCCTTTCGCCGAACGATGCGGGTCGCCGTATCCCATCAACAGGAAGAAGCCTCTATCCCGGTTTTTCTCAAAGAATCCCCTGGCCCGTTCGGCCATCACGGCGACGCTTCGGATCGATCCCAGTTCCTCACCCGTCACACATACGTCGAACGGATACAGGGCTGCGGGATTGACATGCAGTTTGCCGATCACCCCCGTTGTGTAGCCGCGATTCTTGAGAAGACGGGGAAGAGTTTGCACCCACGGGAGCGTGTGGAAGTTGTGGTAGCTGTGAGCCAGCCCAAATTGTCCGTTTGTGTGATTGTGCAACCCGGTGAGAATCACGGAGCGGCTGGGACTACACGAGGCCGTCGTGCAGAACGCATGGGCGAATCGAACACCATCCTGCGCCAGACGCTCCAGACTCGGTGTCTGAATGGAGGGATTACCGTAGGATGGAATGTCCAGGCCATGATCATCACCAATCAGCAGAAGGACATTGCGAGAGGATGTAGCCCCGGCCTGGCATCCCGATGCGGAGACCGCTGCCAGCGCGGAGGCCGCGCGCACACAAAAATCCCGACGATTGATTGAGGTGTTATGGTTCATTCCGCTCACCCGGTGGGCCGTCAGACCTTATGGAACAACCGGCTCCGTGATCGTAAAGTCGCTGTGTCTTCCCATGGGGGGACACGTGACAGGGTAAGGCAAAGCCTACCATGATCGCGGATTATCATACACCGGTGACAGAGGGAGGGACGCTTGGCCTACTGGGGAAAAATGGCGGGAAGAATGGTGGGACAGGCCTCTGTGCCTATTGATGGGCGATGTTGACGAAGGTCCGCAGTTCGCTTACCTTGCCTTATGGACGATTTGCGTTCTTGAACGGACGCGAACCTTGAAGACGTCTCAATATCACAGGGTGCAGCCATGTCAGAGAATCAAATGGTTTTCCGCTCCGAGTCACTCCGTCAGGTAGTGCATATTGTGGCAGTGATTCCGGCGTTTCTGCTGCGTTTCCTGCCTGTCCCCTGGGCTTTTTTCCTGGTTTTTCTTCTGGTGATTCACAACCTGTTCTTATTGCCACGCTATGCGCCGGGGTTATTCCGTCCGGGCGAAAGTCGTCTGGGAGGCGTGTTCTTTTATCCGCTGGCGATTGCGACGCTGGTCCTGCTGTATCCGACGCGGTTCGAAATCGTAGTGGGAGCCTGGGCGCTTCTGGCTATTGGGGATGCGCTTTCCACAATTGTCGGACAATCGCAGCCGATTTCCGCATTGCCCTGGAATCCGTCAAAGAGCGTCGGGGGATCGCTGGCTTTTATTATTCTCGGCGCATTGTCCTGCTGTGTTCTGATGGTCTGGACAGCGCCCACGCTCGGAGACAGCCCGCGAATTCTTCTGATTTGTCTTGCCGGCGCAACTATCGCCGCCATGGTGGAGAGCCTGCCGGTTCGTATGGATGACAATCTGCTTGTTCCATTCACTGCTGCGCCTTGTCTGGCGATTCTGCTTACCTCATCCATCAAGACAGGCGAGTGGACATTGACCGCATGGACTTTTGTCTCGGCCATCGGATTGAATATCGCGGTGGCCGCGGCCGCATATTTCCTGCGCCTGGTCAATCGGAATGGGGCGTGCGGTGGGGCAATGGTCGGGATATTCGTATACATCCTCGGTAGTCCGGCTGCTTATGTGTTGTTGTTGGCCGTGGTGATAGTCGATCCTCTGCTTGAGCGATTCGGGATTTCCGCCGGTTCATCGGAGACCATTCCCGGGCAAGATGAAGTGTGGCGCGGCGGGAAATACGCGGTTACGCATTTCACGGTCGCGCTCCTGATGGTGTTATTGTGGATTTGCACGGATGGGATCGACCCGCTTCTTCGCTTGATGTACCTGGCGGCGCTGGCCGTTGTGCTGTCGGAGACGATCAACCGGGAGTTCAGCGCCGTGGTGGACCGGCTACCGGTCTTCCATGCGGATGAAGAGTCCTCCACGATGGCGTCGGTGTCTCCGGGGCGAGGAATCTTGCCGCTTGGCGTTGCGGCGCTTTTTGCAGGGTGCGCGTGGCTGATGGGATTTTGCGAGGCCTCACTGACTCCCGCTGTGATTGTCGGCGCCACGCTGGGGTCCTGGAGTAAGTCCTGTGTGCAGATTCATGCCGACAAGGAGGAGTTAACTATCGAGCGCGAATGGCAGATCTTCATCGCAACCTGGATCGGCGCGATTGTGACGGCCATTCTCGCGTATCTGTTGGGAGGACCCTGGCAGGCATGAATGTTCCATCCGAGGACTTGGAGAGGGTGAAGCAGGCCCTGGAGGAAGCGACATCCGTGTTTGTCATCACCGGGGCCGGTATATCTGCTGAAAGCGGGGTGCCGACTTTCCGAACCGCCGGTGGAATCTGGCAGCAAGTTGATCCCATGAAAGTGGCCACGCCGGAGGCATTCGCAGCAAATCCAAAAAAAGTCTGGGAGTTTTACAACGACCGTCGTGTGCGCCTGAAACAATGCGCGCCGAATCCGGGACATGAGGCGCTCGCCCGGCTGGAACGTCGGAAGGAGAATATGCTGATCCTGACGCAAAACGTGGACAGCCTTCACGAGGATGCAGGTTCCGAGCGCGTGATTCATATTCATGGGTCGATTTGGGAAGTGCGGTGCATGGGATGCCGGAAGGTGACCATCCATCGCGAGACACCGATCCCGGAGTTGCCTCCGCATTGCGCGTGCGGGGCGATATTGCGGCCGAATGTAGTCTGGTTCGGCGAGACGATTTCTCCGATTCAATGTACGTTAGTGGAACGGTTCCTGGAACAGCATCCTCCCCAAGTGACTCTTGTCATCGGCACGGAAGCGAGTTTCGGCTATATTATTTCGTGGGCAGAAGAGACGAAACGATCCGATTCGCTGTTGGTCGAGATCAATCCCGGAGTGACGGATCTTTCCGGTATGGCAGATATTTGTCTTCGAAGCTCCTCGGGGGAAATCCTGCCGAAGATTATTTCTTGACGGTGATTATCTATGGTCTTCAAGCCGGAAAAGGTCAAGATTCGAAGGGGGGATTACCGCAGACGGCGGTCTTCCTTTCCTTTTACGACTTTCTTTTTCCTTGTGCTGATTCTCGGCGGGTATCTTCTGTACGAGTACATCCCGGAATTTCCGGAGATTGAAGACACGGTGGCGGTTCGGAAGCTGATTCTCGTGGGATTTGAGGGGGCCGATCCGAACCTGATCGACCGATATTGGAGCGACTTGCCTCATCTCCGCGCTCTGGCGGAGAGCGGCTATCGTGGGACAATCGCCTCGACCGTTCCGCCGGAAGGACCGGTTACGTGGGCTTCTATTGCCGTGGGAGCGGGGCCGGAGGTCCACGGAATATACAATTTCCTTCGCCGTCCCGCCGGAACCTACTCTGTGTCCCGGGAGTTGCTGACAAGAAAAGAAGATGCAAAGTACTGGTTCCGGCAATTCCTAGTGCGTTCCCCGAAATACTTCTCGACCATTCAGGGAAAACCGCTCTGGGAAATCCTTTCCGAGAACGATGTCCCCGCTGTTTTTCTGCGAGTCCCGGGAACTTTTCCTCCTCCTCGGGGACGATCATTAACCGTGCTGTCCGGATTTGGGGTCCCGGACCTTTCGGAAGAATCGTCGGCATTTCATCATTTCTCCACACGATACAAGGGAGAGACACTAAGGACAGCATCAGGTGGAAGATTGATTCCGCTCAAGAAGGAGCGGGATCGGTATGTGGGCACGGTATACGGTCCGCCTGACCCGGTTGTGCAGAGTCAGATCAATGAGTTGAGGCAGAGACGGATCGGTGTATGCCTGAAGCGTCTCAACGCCGAGCTGGTTTTCTGGATGCGGAACCGATTGTCCGACACGATGGCCGCCGACCGTGACCGATTCCTGGAGATGTTGTGTTCGCTGCGCGCCGAATTGAGAAACGGACCGCAAACACTACAGAAGAAATATCTATCGGATGCCGATCGCCTGATTAAGATTCTTGTGACACCCGGTTCCCCTGAAGGGATTTCACTGTTAGATGAAGCGCAGCACACTCCTCAAGCGAAATTGCGAACACTGATCGAAGAATCACGAAAAGAGGAGGATGATCTGGCGGCCCGTCTTCGGGTATTGGAGGAGTCTCCCGGCATAGCCCCGCCGATCACCTTGCCGATTTCTTTCCGGATTGTGGATGAGAACATGGCGGTGGTTCATCTGTCGGGGGGCATGGAGACCATGGCTCTGCGGCAATGGACCGATTGGTATCCGGTAACGTTCTCTGCGGGTTCCCTGGTCAAGATTCACGGGATCACCCGCTTTTATTTACAGTCCATCACGCCGGAATTGGAAGTATACATGCAACCGATCGGTCTCTCGCCTCGGGAGCCGTATATTCCGATTTCACAGCCCGGGGAATTTTCGCGGGACTTGACGGAAATACCGGAAATCGGCCTTTTCAAAGCGCGAAGCTTCATAGAAGAAAGCAACGCGTTCACGGACAGTATTCTGGATGAAAAGACCTTTCTTGACGAGCTTCTTGAGACAAATCGCAAGTTGGAAAGAATCGCACTCCAGACGGTCACCAATCGGGAATGGGATTTCTTTTTCGCGGTGTTTCCAGGCCCTGATCAAGTGGCCGAGCTGATGGCTCGAACAGTCGATCCGATGCACCCTGAGTTCGATCCCCGCCAAACCGGGGACCCCATTCGTCAAATATATGTGCGTATAGACGAAATTGTCGGGAATATTCTGAAGCGATACGGTGAAGACAAAGATACCGTGATAATTGTCTTCTCGGACCATGGTGTTCTTTCATTCCGGTATCGGGTAAATCTCAATGCCTGGCTGGTGAAACAGGGGTATATGAGCCTGAAAACGAATGAAAGGGCCGAACAAGTTGTTGACTGGACGAACACGAAGGCGTATGCGCTGGGCACGGGGCAGATTTATCTTAATCTTCGGGGTCGCGAACCGAATGGGATCGTGGAGGCTCCCGATTCCGAGGCAATTTGCGGGGAGATTCGGGAGAACCTCATGCGGCTGACCGATGACCGTGAAGGGTTCTTTGGAATGCCGGTGGTTCGAGAGGTCCGTCCGGTTCGCGGGCCGGGTATGGGTAATTCCGGCGCGATGATGGGAGGAGACGCCCCTGATCTTCAGGTTTGTTTTGAGGCGTACTATGGAGCGGCTGTAGAGAAGGATTTTCGTTCGATCCCGCAAGAAGTGATCGAGGACAACAATCAGGTCTGGTCGGGTGGATATCGCAGTAATTATCCCGGCCTGGTTCCGGGGATTTTATTCTGCAATCGGTCGATCCGTTCCGGTGAGCCTGCGCTGATCGACTTGGCTCCCACAGTATTGACTTATTTTGGCTTGTCTGTTCCGCAGGAGATGCAGGGAAAGAGTTTCTTGCCGGTTTCCGCGCCGGCTACTCCATGAATGTTTGCCTGAAAAGCCCCCACCCTGACCCTCCCCGTAAACGGGGAGGGAGGTGTTCCCCCCGTTTACGGGGGGATTGAAAGGGGGAATCCGCAATCGAAACAGGGGCAGATTTTTCCAACGAAACCGTTTCCATTCCAAAGGGAATTGTCCTAACTTTATCCAACTCAAATGATTACATCAAATCCCGTGTTTGGCACGGAACATGCTTCTGTACTGCTTGAGTTCCAGGGATTATCGGAGATGGCGGAACGGTCCGCAGCGGCTTTCAGGGAATAGAGGTAAGGATCATGAAAAAGACCATACGCATACTTGTCGCGGAACCGATTCCCGATATTCAGGATTTATACCGCGTTATTCTCGATCCCGTGGCGGATGTGATCGATTTCGCGCGAGACATTCCTGAAGCGCTCACGATGGTGGAGAAGTGCTCCTATGACGTGGTTTTTTTGGATGTGGGGGTGCCGGACCTGGACGGCCTGGAGGGAGCCGAGATATTGAATGAAATCCATCCCGAATTGCCCATTGTTGTGACCAGCTCGATCAAACTTCCGGTGCGCCTGGCGGCGTTCCTGATGGCCCATCCGAGGAACTACCTGGTGCAAAAGCCCTTTGATATCCGCGAGATACGCGAGCTGGTCCGCCTGGCGTGCTGCTCCGAGGTGACGCCGGAAGAGTTGGTCCTCTCAATGAGGTCCCGCGATTCCGATTCCTTCCTGAAGGCCATTTAACCCGCCGAGAATCCTCTCATTTATTCAGAATGACAAGGGGATTTGTTGCGTGTTTTGCTGCGTTGTCTTGAACGACCGGACCGCTTATGGTAGTTTGATTTTCCTGAAGTAAGGGGGCCTGTAGCTCAGCTGCGGTTAGAGCGTCCGCCTGATAAGCGGGAGGTCAGAGGTTCAACTCCTCTCAGGCCCATTTTTGTCTTGCATTCAATCGAGTTTTCCGCCTGGAATGCTCCGGGCATAATTTTGCGCTCCATTGAAAAACGGGTTGCAGATTCTGGGGCTGTAGTTCAGCTGGGAGAACGCCGCCCTTGCAAGGCGGAGGTCACCGGTTCGAATCCGGTCAGCTCCATTGCAGGGGGTATGGATCAAGGCTTCAAGTAGTCGCTTCCTCTTCGCTTTCCTTTTCCTCCTCATCGACAATTCCCCGCGCGCGCTGATAGATCCGCACACATTGGGCGGACCCCTCGTAAAGAATGAGAAGCGGAATGGCGCACATGGTTTGACTGAAGGGGTCCGGCGGTGTGATCACGGCAGCGACCACGAATATCCCCACAAATACATAAGGACGCCACTTCTTCAGATGCCGGTATCGAACCAAACCGACGAACGCCAGCAGCATGATGATCACCGGCTCCTCGAAGACGATGCCAAAGGCCAGCGTAATGTGCAGGGAATTGGTGAAATAGGTGTCCATCGACCAGATTCCCGGAATGTCCGGAGTCGAAAAGCCGGCAAAGAAATAGACCATGATAGGAAGCACGAAGAAGTAAGCAAACAGCCCGCCCAGTATGAAACAGAACCAGGCGGAAATCATGGTCGGAAAAATGAATCGCTTCTCCCTTTTATAGAGACCCGGGGCCACAAACCGCCATGCCTGGTAAAAGAGAATCGGGAATGCCAGAAAAATCCCCCCGACAATGGAAATCTTCATGCGCACCATGAATGCCTCAAACATACTATGGTAAGCCAAGATATTGGTGAAACCGTCAGTGGCGTTGGGGGATTCCGATTTGAGAGAACTTGCCGGTTGCGCGGTCGGAGTTTCCGCTATCGGCAGGGGCATCTTTTTTTCAGCGGGGTTACCGGCGTCACTCCCGAAAAAATACGGTCGAATTCTCTCCGCGAAACGATCCAGGTGGGGAGCCAAGGCGTCCTTGATATTCAGAATGGGTTGGCGTTCTTTCCCAATTCCCCAGTCGTAGGGTTTTTTCAGCAGATCGAAAAGCGTCCCGCTGATACAAAGACAGAGAATGGTTGCAAATCCGAAACCGAGCAGCGACTTGATGAGCCGCTCGCGCAGCTCCTCCAGGTGCTCGATAAAGGTCATTGCGCCGCCGAGTTCCTCTTCTTCGTCTTCAGGCGGTTCCTCGCGACGGGGTGGGAGTTTGGGCAAAGCCATGGATGCGATTCCCCAATTCGTTTGATATACCGGATTCAAGAACTCCGGCCCTTAGTGAATCCCTCGAATCCTCAGAGTATCCCCTTCTCCCCCAGGGAGAGGGTTGCACTGAGGGAAACAGATTCAATCCATCGGGTCTTCCTCTCTGGGATATCCGTCCGGTTTGTTCTCCTCTTCTTTTTGCTCCTGTTTGGATTCCTGAGAACTTGAAGTCCCTGTCGATTGTTGGGTTTGAGCGGATATTCCCTCTGTGGTTCCTTCTGGCCTGTTGGGAAGAGCCGGGGGACTGAAGCGCCGGGGCGGTTTTCTCGGCGGAGTATAATCGAAATCGTCGAGATTCAGCTGGTTCTGGATTTCGCGGGAGGCCTCTCGAAACATACGCATCCCCTTGCCCACTTGTTTACCGATTTCGGGCAACCGTTTCGGCCCGAAAACAATGAGGGCGACGGCGAATATCACCAACCATTCCCAACCGCCGGGCATCATGAACATCGAAAACTGACCTCGTTTCGGGTGTCCTGCATAAGGTTGCCATTCCGTCAAGCGGTCCGCAATGACGGTTCCCCGAAGATAGACCGAAAAAGAAGAGGAATCTCTTCTATGATACCCATGTTCTCTCCTTCATACATGGGTCTTGGCAGGTGTGGAGATGGAGATTATTGGGATGGTGTCGGCATCTTACCGGTGGTTCCAGCCGG
>JAKPRU010000117.1 GCA_029557025.1 Candidatus Omnitrophota bacterium
GACCAGGAGGGAGCACACAGCCCAGGCCCCCGCGGATTCACCGAAAATGGTAACATTGTCCGGATCGCCTCCGAAGGCTGCGATATTGTTCCTGACCCATTTTAACGCGGCAATCATGTCGAGCAGGCCCCAGTTGCCGACATGGCCGTATGCATCCTTTAATCCGGGATGGGAGAGGTTTCCGAAAACTCCCATACGGTAATTGATGGTGACGACGACTACATCGCCCTTTTCGCATAAGAGGTTTCCCCGATAGAACGCCTGCGAACCGCTTCCGTAGAGACCCCCGCCACCATGGAGAAAGAACATGACCGGCCGTTTCTTCTGCTCGAGCGATGGGGTCCAGATGTTCAGGAACAGGCAATCCTCGCATTCGCCTTCGGTATCTCCCAGGAGGATATCACCCAGTATGCTCATGATCGGCATCTGCGCGCATCCCGCCCCATATGTCTTCGCTGACCGTATTCCCTGCCATGCATCCGGCTCTTCGGGCGAGTGGAAACGGAGGTCGCCTACCGGCGGTTTGGCATAGGGGATTCCTTTGAATACCAGGACATTGTCTTCCTGAAGGCCTTCAAGGCGGCCGTATCGGGTTGAGACTACCGGAGTTCCAGCTTCCGTGGCCTCATGGCCGGTGGCGGTTCCAGCGCCCGTTCCAGCCTCGCTGCTTGTGCCCCCGCTGTTGCAACCGAACAAGATTGCCATGCAAAGAACGTAAAGAAGTCTGACGTGAATCTTCATTATCCCGAACCTCCCATTGAAATGAAATATAACAATCTGCTTCTCTCTGTATAATAATAGGCGGTCAGCGAAAATGCCAGCCCATTTTAAAAAATCGGGTGCCGCCGACATAGTCGGCATGCCCTTCGATGACCACCCTCAGATCGGCGTGATTCTTCAGGTCACCACCGAACTTTGACCGTTCGGCAAGATACGGGATCTGTATGTTGGCATCACCGGTCCTGAATTTGATGTTGAGGGTGGCTTCATTCTCTTCCATGATCTGTTTTTCCTTGACGGTCGGAGACAGACTTCTGGAGATCAGGATTGGAACAGGGATAAGGCATTTGATGCCTTGAGAAGGTTAGGGTGGCGTGAAAGATTGACCCAAGTCTTTGCCCGTATATAACAAACTGCACATAGCGTGAGGTTACGGATAATGCCCCTGTTTTGACGGCATCCGCTTGAGATCTTGAGAATCGGAGTATAGATCCTTTGCTTCGTACGTACGCGGTAACCGAATGAATCATCTCTTTTTCCAACGCAGCCGG
>JAKPRU010000119.1 GCA_029557025.1 Candidatus Omnitrophota bacterium
TCTTCAAGCCATTCTTCGGGATACCGGCGGTGTGGTACTGGGATATTCCGGCGGGGTGGACAGTACTCTTCTCGCGAAAACGGCGTATGACGTACTCGGCGACCGGGCGGTAATTGTCACCTCGATCAGCGAGCTCCTTGCCGAGGAAGAGCTGGACAACTGCCGGAAAATCGCCGCCGAATTGGGTTTCCAGTTCCGCACAATCAAGACCAACGAGCTCGATCTGCCGGAGTTTCGCGCAAACTCGCCCCTGCGCTGCGCTTTCTGCAAATCGGAATTGATGGAGCACCTGCGGGCCATTGCGCAGGAGGAAGGCATTGAAACCATTGCACTTGGAGTCAATGTGGATGATCTCGGCGACTATCGCCCGGGACAAGCTGCCGCGAAGGAAAAAGGCGCTCGGTTCCCGTTGCTCGAAGCGGGTATGACCAAAGAGGATATCCGCGCGATCTCCAAGGCGCTTAACCTTCCGACCTGGAACAAACCGGCATTAGCGTGTCTTGCCTCACGGTTCCCCTACGGCGAAGAAATCACCGCGGAGAAACTCACCCGGGTGGCCGATGCCGAGCGGATTCTGAACCAGGCAGGTTTCCAGCAATATCGCGTTCGATATCACAAGGATGTTGCGCGTATCGAGGTCCCCCCGCAGGATATGCCCCGCCTGCTGGAACGGCGGGATGAGATTGTGCCGCAGTTCAAGGAGCTCGGTTTTATCTACACCGCGATGGACCTCGCCGGGTTCCGCTCCGGCAGCATGAACGAGACCCTCCACAGCAAACCGGTGACTGCCGCACCAGCGCCTGTTTCGGAAACACCCCGGACAGAGAAACCAGCTCGATCTGCCAAAATTGACCCGGCAAAGACTTACACCATTTATTGCGATGGCGGCAGTCGGGGAAATCCGGGACCGGCAGGATATGGCGCAGTAATATATAACGATTCAGGCGAAGAGGTGATTCGGATTTCCCAGTCTATCGGGAAGGCCACCAATAATGTCGCTGAGTACCATGGATTGATCGCCGCGTTGTCCAAGGCGCGTGATATGGGAATTCGCCGTGTGGTGGTGAAACTGGACAGCGAACTGATTGTCCGGCAAATCACCGGCGTCTATCGGGTTAAGCAGGAGCATCTCAAACCGCTTCATGCAAAATGTCTGACCATTCTGCGCACCCTGGATCGTTGGCGTATTCAGCATGTCCCCCGCGCAGAGAATGCCGTCGCCGACCGCTTGGCAAACGAGGCCATAGACGCCGATGCGTGAACCCTTGAGCGTCAGCTCCCGCCTTTCTCTTGGAGTGCGGCAGCGTCAGCTCCCGCCTTTCTCCCCTCTCCATACTTGGAGAGGGGCCGGGGGTGAGGGTCTTCCCTGTTTACGCTTCCCCCCTCTTCCCCTGCTCCCGGAACGTGATCAGAAACGCCGCCGCGCACACAATTGTCAGCACACATGGAACCATAAATACATTGAAGTAGTTCACGGTGGTAACCATCTCCCCGGCAATTTCTTTGGTTTCTGTAAACAGATCGCGAATCCAGCCGCAGAAAAAGCTCCCAAGGAAGAGTCCCAGTCCCAGCGTGACAAAAGCGTGCAGGCTCTGTGCCGATCCCCGGATGTCTTTCGGTGCAACCTCATCGACATAAATCTGTCCTACAGTGAAAAAGAACACATAGCAGAATCCGTGCAGGGTAAGGGAAGCCACTACCAGCCAGGTCGGCTGACCGATACAGAAGATTGCATATCGAATCGGCCAGGCTATAATTCCAAGCGCAAGTGAGTTTCGGACCCCGATTCTCGGCAAAAGCCACGGGAGAAATACAAGCATCACCAGAATCTCGGCTACCTGCGCAAGGGCCATTGTCGTTCCGAGATTGGCTTCAGGAATTCCGATAGAGACCAGAAACGGCCCGGTCAAAATATAATAAAACTCCAATTCCGTTGCCACAATGAACGAAAGCAGAATAAACACAAGAAATACCTTATTCCGCAACAGGCGAATGGCTTCCAGAAATGCCCAGGGGTTTGCGCCTTCCCGGTTCGGAGGTGTCTTCGGCAAAGCGAAACAGAAAAGCCCCAGAAGCAATGAGAGAATAGCCGTTAATTGGAAACAATCGCCGGGGTAAAGTCCCAGAAAATGACGCCATTGGTCGATTCCCGCCCCGGCAGCGATCCAGCCCACAGTCCCGGCCACACGGATCGGGCCGAACTGACGTTCCACACTGGTCAGGTGCTGAAAAGTAATCGAATTGGTCAGGGGCAAAGTCGGCGCAAACAGCAGGGAGTAGATCAGCATGATCCAATACAGATTGCCGAACTCTGTCTGTTTGGAAAGGATCAGCATTAGCGCAGCGCCGATCAGGTGGGAAATGCCCAGAAACTTCTCCGTATTGAGATATCGATCCGCAATCTGGCCGCCGACAAAGGGTGAGATGATGCAGGCAAGTGGCAGAAGACTGTAAATGCTCCCGATCTGCATCCCGGTGAATCCCATATTTTCCAGAGCAGCCGACAGAACCGAAAACCAGGCTCCCCAGACGGCATATTGCAAAAACATCATAATCCCAAAGCGAATCATCATACTGAGATTCATATCTCTCTCCTTCACCGGTGTAATCTCACACAAAACGCGGTCACCATCGTAAGAGACTTTTTCAAAAACAGCAACGCTCCCGACAAATTGCCGGGAGCGTTGCTTTAATGCAAATCCAGTGGGGCAGGCCTCTGTGCCTGCCATTCCTTGTGCGCTTGTTGCCGATAGCCAGGCAGAGACGCCTGGACCACCAGACGTTGGCTTATTTCATAGCCACCCACGCACCATTCTGCTGACTGCTTTCAATGGCCGTGGCAATAAACGCAATGCCCGTTCTTCCATCTTCGACATTCGCGTATTTCGAGCCGTCATCCTTCCATTCCTTTCCGGCGTTGTATGCGCGGACATCCGCTTCAAAGCAACGGTGCAGGCGCGCAAAGGCATCGTGGAACGCCTCCGGATGACCGGATGGAATTGTGGGTTCCGCCATGAGGTCCGCCGGCAAATCGCCCAGGAATCCATCGTTCGCTTTCACTTCACCCCGCCAGTACACCCGATCCGGCTGACCGGGGAGAAGGATCGTGATGGATTCGGGTTCTTCCTGACGCCAGATCAGTGACCCTTTGGTCCCGTTAATCTCTATCCCGAGGTCATTCTTGTGGCCGATAGCGATCTGGCTCGCCCGAACCAGGGCTTTGCCGCCGTTGGAGAGTTCGCAATATGTCGTGAAGTGGTCATCCAATTGGCGGCCCTTAACGAAAGTTTCCATGTGGGCCTGGAGACGCTTGATCTCGAGGCCGGTTACAAAGCGCAATTGCATCAGCGCATGAGTGCCGATATCGCCGCCGCAGCAGCTTCCACCGGCACGTTTCGGATCCACGCGCCATTCCGCCTGCATCGACCCCATATCCTCTGCGCGAACGGCCAGCCACCCCTGGATATAATACGAATCCACCCAGCGCACCTCGCCGAGCAGACCGCTTCGGACAATGTGACGCGATAAGCGGCTGGTCCAGTGTCCCAGGTAGGTGTGCGCAACACCGAACGGAACCTTCTTTGTCCGAACCGCTTTCACCAGCTGGTCGGATTCATCCAGGGTCACGGTCAGCGGTTTCTCGCAGAAAACCGGAATCCCCGCCTGGATACATTTCATCGCCGGGTCGAAATGGACATGATTCGGTGTAACAATCAACGCATAGTCGATTCGTTCGCCGATGGGCTTTTTCGCCTGGTCCGCGATCATCTCGTCGTAACTTCTGTAACCCTGAATGGGATAAGGCCAGTTCTCCGCCTCTTTCATTGCGATGACCGGATCGGGATGGAGTGCGGCGCATACCACCCGTCGGGTTCCATCGAAATGAATGGCGCGCTGATGAGGTTGTGCAATAAATGCTCCGCCGCCGCCGCCGATCAAGCCGACGGCTAAAGGTCTCTGGGCCATAGTTGATTCTCCTTCAATTCTCTTAATGAATCGGTCTCGGCAGAAACGCCGATCCCGCTTGTTATCGTCATTCCGGCGAAAGCCGGAATCCAGTGTCCGTCAGGCATGGCGGGAGATTCGCGCAATTGCCACCCCGCCCCTCGCCACACGGGCCGCAACCCCACCCCCGCCCTCCCCGTAAACAGGGAGAGAGAAAGAAACCATCCCCCCGTTTACGGGGGGATCAAGGGGGGTATTTTCCTGTCCACTCCGCCCACCTCCCAACCCCGCTAATCATGCAAGATATTTCCCCCCAGGGCTAGCCCGACCGGAAGAATCAGATCAGCCACAGTTCATAAATCGTCCACCAGAATTCCGGGTGGGATTCAGTCAACTCCACACGGATATATCGCGCTCTGAATTCCTCCACATGCCGCCAGTACGAAACCGACGGCCCGGCATCCCAACCGACCGGCCCCATCTGCCACCACTGGGCGCCATCCTGAGAAACCGAAATCATGGCGCCGTATGGCCGGTCCAGCGTTTTCACACCATGGTACATGACAATCCCGCGTATCGGCATGATACGCCCTGTGTCGATCAGAATAAAATCCCCCGGTGTTTGCGGAACACCGCTGGTCCAGTATGTAGGACCATACGCGCGGGAACTGATGGAATGATCGTGAAGGCGGGAGATAAAATCCGCCTCGCGATTTGTTGTAACTTTCCATAATCCCTTCCCGTTCGAGGGATGGCCGATGGGCGGAAGGAACAGCACATCATTCTCGGAATCGACTCGCTCATAGTTCAGATAATGAGGGCCGAACAGCGCGGCCAGTCTCTCGAATGTCACCGGCTGATATCCGGGATCTTTCAAGTGGTTGAAGTCCATAAACTCATAAGTACGACGGAAAATGTACGCCACGCGATCCGCTGTCGCGGTATCTGCAACAAGATGGGGATGGCGGCGGGTAAGAGAATCGATCGCATTGATTCTCATGCCGCTCTCAAATGTGAGCCGTTCCCCCATCCAATCCCGGCCCGTGCTCTGGGTGGCAAAATCCGCGCCCTGATCGCAGATGGCATGAGAGATACCGGCGCTTTGCAGTGCATCAATCAGCGGCTTATTGTCCGTGCGGAGTGTCACACCGGTCTTAACCAGGCTGGCGGGCTGGAACAGCAGTTCGCTCCGCGTTGTGCTGCCCGCTGCCCAGACTGCCAGGCAAACACAGACAGCGGCAATTGCGGCAGGACGGCAATATCTCGAAAGATAGTAAAACGCGGCTCCCCAGACGACAGGCAGTCCGAAATAAATCGGGAGGAAATACCACGGCCAAATCCCGAATGGCGACAGAACACCAATCGGCACCGCCAGCACCGAGGGAAGAATCAACAGAAATCGCCCGGGCATACGGTCGCGAACGAGAGCGCGCCAGTCCTCCCGCAGGTAAAACGGCAACAGAAGCAATCCGGCGGTGGTAATCAAGTAAAGAACACGAGGCAAGTCGTCAAACGGTATCTCCCGCTGATCGTCATAGATCGCGCGCCCGCCCACAATAACCGGAAAACACTCATTCAGAAAGCGGTCAAAAAAAGCCCGTTCACCCGCCGCGCGCGGCAGGCCCAATTCACGACCTTTTACGAGAAACGACGTGCTTTTAGCTTCACTGGTGAGGTCGTGAATGAGATACGGGGGGATTGTCGTGACGAGCAAGACAGACGCAGCCAAGAGGGATATCTTCCAGCGGTTTGATTTCCGGCACCAGAGTATGAAAAGGAATGACGACAATACCACCGGAGCGCTGAATGGAAGAATATAAAGAGAAACTCCGGTGATAAGTCCCAGCAAGAGGGTCCAGTAGAGGTCGAAGCGACCGGGACGATGTACTAATGTATACGTAGATACCAGAATAGCCGCGCCCGCGAAGAGGGTTTCCGCATAGCCGAACCAGGCTTTCAGTGAAATCCACATCAGGAGAACCGGTGAACAGATCAACATCAGGAGAACCGATACCCGATCTGCATTCCGCCCGACGCGCCAATACAGAAACAACA
>JAKPRU010000180.1 GCA_029557025.1 Candidatus Omnitrophota bacterium
AAATGGGCGCCTTCCAGTCTACGGATCCCAAGGTACAGCCTGTCGGCTATATGGATGCCTATCGCGCCGTAATGGCGGCGGCGAAGAACAGGATTGCCGAAGACAGTTTTGAGCCGAACAACACGGAAGCGCAGGCGAAGCATCTGGTTCCGGGGCATTACGAGGAACTCACGCTCAATCCGGGACAGTGGGATTATTACTCCTTCTCCCTGAGTGACTTCGGTTCCATTGACTTCAATCTTGAATACATGACACCCATGGGTTTCATCTTCTTTAACTTGCTGTCAGATACTCCCGATGCCATCCTGGGTGGTGTCTCACAAGGGGCCTACGGGGAAGGATACCATTACGGCGCGGCACTGGTTCCCCCCGGCAACTACAAATTGCTCTTGAGCGCATACAATCCGCATTACTACTACATGGACTTCTCCAAGACGGAAGGCGGTTTGAGCCCGGATCAGTTCGAGGTGAACAATACCTTTGCGACCGCGGCCCAGCTTCCGGCGGATTCCGATTCGTGGGATCTGACATTACATCAGTCAAATGGTAGTGATGTTGATTATCTTGGAATTGAAATAGAACCCATGCTGGCGTTTATCGGCAGGGAATACAACATACTGGACGCGGACTTTCCTGTGACTGTGGATTTGCTTGACGCGACCACCCAGGCCGTCCTCGAATCCCAATCCGGAAAAGACGTGAGCCTGATGTTCAAAATAGATGCGGTCGGCTCGAAGTATGTATTGAAGATTCACGGGGCATACACGCGTTATGTACTGGAAAAGAGAGGAAAACGCCTCGACCGACCGTGGGAAGAAACGCTGCCTTACGATCCGTTCTGGTGGGAAGACCCGCTTGGTCCAGACATCAGGACGATTCTCCGTGAGGTTGAGGACTGGATCGGCTTTACGGCTCTGCCCAGGGGCATTGACAGCGTCTCGCTTCTTGCGGAAGGTCTGGGCATGAAACTGTATGATTCGAATGTCCAAGTGCTTCAGGAGGGCGCCCCTATTTATGAGGAGTCGGTAGCCGGCGCGAA
>JAKPRU010000175.1 GCA_029557025.1 Candidatus Omnitrophota bacterium
ACTCGCTGCAAGGGGGAAAATATTCCCGCGGCGCCGGGCGCCCATGATTGCGAGATACTAGCTCCGGTGCGCGGCCTGGTGATCGGTTGTAACCGTTCCGGAGTTACTTTCCCCTTAACAGAATTAAAGAGGTGGGTACGGTTGAGCACCAGCATGTTTGCCGTGGAAAAGATAGATTTCATGGCGGCTGGTCCCAGCATGCGTTATTTGCCGGCTCTACTGGAGTTTGCCCGGGCCGAAAGGACAGCGCTGTCGTTACGTGTGGGGGACCCGGGGCTTATTGACGGGTTCGCGGCGATGGACAGTACCGGGTTGCATGATGTCTTCTTGACTCAATCCGGGACGGCTGAAGGGATACTGGAATCGTGGTCTTGTCTCTGTGAGGAGCGGGGACTCCCCGTCAGGGTACAGGTCAGCCCTCCCGAAGCGGGGCGCCAGGATCCGGACAGGCTCGCCGATCTGTTACAAAAAGCCGTTTCGGTCATTGTCAGTCCTGCGCCGTCGTTCTGTACAACCCGACCCCGTTCTTTTGGTGAAAAGGGACATGAAGCAATACGGTGGATGAATGACCTTGCCTGCGCGCTGCGGCAACGGGGAGTGGACACGCATCTCGCGGGACTGCCGTTCTGTCATGTCGACGAGGGCAATTATTCCTGCGTCGTGAACGTGCCGCAGTTCTTTCTCCATCATCAACACTATCTGAAACAGGCCTACGAGTTTGCGGAAACGATCTTTTCCTGCAGTCCCAACCGGATGGCGATGCTTGTCGAAAACAGACTGTCCCGAGGAAGATCCATGAGCAATACCGTGGACAACGCCTTGTTTCCATGGATATTGGGCCACCCAAAGGCCTATGCACGCACGTGGATGCTCCACAAAATTCGGAGGCATCTTCCTCGTTTCAGGAAGCCCGCACCGATTCCGGAGGGCCCGATGGACTGGGAAACCGCCCTGGAAGGCCTGCGCAAGGAGAAGGAGAAGGGGCTGGGCAGGGAATGTGCCTGTTGCAGGTTCCATCGGATCTGTGACCGCGCGACACCAGCCTTTAAGGAACTCTTTCCAAAACAGAAAATTGAATCCCATCCGGGCACAGTAATTGTGGATCCTCTGTGCTTTATGAAAAAGCAGGATGTTCATTATGACGGGATCGATGAAGCACGGCGTCATTTGCCGCGCTACCTGGAGTTGCTTGCGGAACATGCGCACGGGATCACGACGACCCGGACGCCAACCCGTGAGATTCCCGTGGATGCCTACGAGATCGAGAATCACTACAATCCGATCGATGACGCGTCCAAACGCTGGATTTCCCTGTCCAAAGGAGAACTGCTAAGCACGATCCTCGGGCGGCTGCAGTTGCCGTTCACGATGATGCTGACTTTTGGCGGCGGTATTGCGGAACAGATTGGGTTCAGTTTTGGTCGCGGGACAAGGATTGTCTGTCCCATGATCGACTATTCGCACAAGATCGTTCTTCACGCAGATATGGACGGGTATTATGTGCTGTTGCGGGACGGCGTCCGGGTGCGTCCTACGGAATTTGACGGCGCCCCAAGACTACCGGCACGCCTGTCGAGTGTCCTGGAACCGCGTATATGCATCCAGAACATAGACGGCTTTATTCTGACGCAGACGCTGTTGCTTTGGGAGGGCGCTTGGCCCGCGGCCGTGAAGGGTTCTTCGTCGGTCAAGTACTCTGTGATTATTGTCAGCACGAAGTACTCGCGGCGGCTTCAAGCGGTATTACTTGCCTTGGCGCATCAACGGGGCATTGATCCGGCATGTTTTGAAGTCGTTGTCGCCTATGTGCCGGGCATTGACGCTACGGATGATTTGCTCGAAAGCATGGGGCATGCCTATCCCCATTTGACCATAGTCCGTTCTGCCTTTTCGGAAGGTTTCGTGCATTCCAAAGGGTTCATGATAAACGAGTCTGTGAGGATCGCCTCCGGCGAATGGATCATCTTGCTGGACTCTGACATTATTGTGCCGCCGGACATATTTGAGAAGTTGGAAGGGGTGGATGGGGGGGCCCATTTCATCGCTCCCGATGGACGAAGGATGCTGTCCCCTGAAATGACGTCGCGTATTCTGCTCGGTGAGATTCGTCCCTGGAACGAATTCAAGACTATCTGCGCGTCTTCGCCGGATTACCGTTACCGGGAGGGAAGCGGCGTTCCCTGCGGATTCTTCCAGTGCGTGCGCCGCGAGGTTTTGGAACGCCTGCCCTATCACGAACTTGACCACTTTGAAGCCTCTGATCATGTCTTTGGCAAGGAGGTCCTTGCCACCTTTGGTCCGGAAACGCGCATGGAAGATGTGGACGTACTGCATTTAGACCATGGGGGACGTCAATGGTATGGAACGGACAAGCACCGATAGGCGGAGTGTCAGGAAATTTCGACACACAGATCCAGAATGCTGCGTTCCAGGGGGAATTCCGGGCCGTAACTGAAGTCCGTAACAGCCTTGGCGATGGACAGGTCCCAGCAGACCTGGTCGTCTGGATCCGGCTGGCCAGTCGTGACAATCTCGGAGAGTGATTTGAGTGTATCGACGCATTTTCTCGCGAGATCCAGGT
>JAKPRU010000181.1 GCA_029557025.1 Candidatus Omnitrophota bacterium
ACCGGGCGAGGGTTTGATGGTCCGATCTTACAGTCCTGTCTTCAATCTTTTCCCACCGTCTGCCGGGCGGAGGTTTCTTCTCTTTTTCTGTGCCTTCTCCATCCTGATGCCGCTTACCATCCTCGCGCAGGACACGACCCCGAACGAAAAGCATCTATATGTGTTCGATGTCCTCGACTATTTCGACCGAAACCCCAAGCGGACTGCGGCTTGGCAGTATGATGTTCTCACCCTCCTGGGCTCATTGCAGGGCCTCGTGAACCGCCCCGAACCCGGCGGGGGTGTGCCGGATCACCTGCTGTATCTGATTTATATCCGCGATGGCGTCATTTCCTGGCACCAGAAGGACATAGATCGCTATTGGCTGGAACGCCTGCGATCTCCCGGACAACTCCTGGCCGACTATCGAATCATCGAGGTGACCGACCTGGAATCATTGCTCCTGGACCCGGAAATCCGAGACCACTACCAAAAAGTCGTATTGTGGGATGAACGGGTCCCTTCCACCGCGAATGTGGCGGCAACGATGTGCGGGGTGGACAGCCTTCTCCCCGTTCGCTACGACCCCACTCCCGGCAGCCTGTTCTCCGATATTGTGGCGGGTGGCCCGAAAATCATGGTCGGCGGCAGGCTGGTGGATAACTTCATGGGATATGGAACCATCCCGCAAACCGATCGGGAGTCCACCCGGAGCCGCAAAGGGGACTCTTACCTCTGGGCCAAAATCCGGTATCTCGATTCCCTTCGCTGCGATCCCTCGGAACTCGCATATTACCTCGATGGATTCGACTGGGACCCCAATCAACCGGGATTCCAATGTCCCGATCTGATCAATGCCTGTCTGCTCAATCATGATTTCTTCATCTCCCGAAAAGGATTCTTCTTCGATCTCAGCCCGTGGTGGGATGAACGCGCAACCGATGAAACAACCCTTCTTCGGTCCATTGCCGCCGAGGAAATCCGGGACCTCCCCGAGGGCGTCGATCTGGATGTTCTTAAGGAAATCCTCGTGTCCTCCGAGGTCAACACACGCGGAGAACGCAAAATGATCCGCATCGGCGGATATATCCCCTGGTGGCTCAAATACACCAACCATGCTTCCGTCGGCGGAAAACACACACCCGAAGAAACTCAGAATGAGTTCGTCGCCGTCGCCTCTTGCTTTAACGCATACCTGGAGCCGGATGCCTACGGCATGGGAGGGGTCGCCA
>JAKPRU010000186.1 GCA_029557025.1 Candidatus Omnitrophota bacterium
CCCGAATTTCAGGTACTTTTTTCCGGTCGGCAACAATCATTTCGTCTCTCCTTGAGGAATCGCCTCCTCTTGTATAATGAGTCCGCCCAATTCCCGCTCATGGTGCAGCCCGTTCGAGTGCAACGGGCTGAGTCCCAGCCGGGAAATGCGCCCGGCCATTTCTCTCACAATTTGCGCAAAGCGTCCCCCTTCGCCGGAAGACAGGTTATACATTTCCAGTCGTTCCGGTTCGAGACCGATTTCCGCCAGTATTTCTTTAGCGCGTTCGACTCGTCGCCGCGCCCGCAAATTGCCCTCAAGAAAATGACATCCCCCCTCAAGGCAACCGGCAACAATTACCCCGTCCGCTCCATACTCAAATGCCGAAAGCAGATGATTGATCTCTACTCTGCCGGTGCACGGGAAGCGAAGTACCCGGACACTCTCCGGATACTGACTCCGCATGGAGCCTGCCAGGTCGGCCGCTGCATACGCGCAATAATGGCAGCACAATGCGAGGATAATCGGCTCTCTGTCGGCCATTTCTCAATCCTATTCATCACGCCGGAGCGGTTCCGCCGCCCCGATTTCTTCAAGACAATCAATCGAGCTATCCCACTCACCGGAAGCAACGCGCAGCAGACTCTCTACCGCACCAAGGATCTGCGAGTCAAGATAATGCCGAAGCTGGACCGCCTTCGCCGGACATTCCGCCGCACAACTTCCGCATCCCATACAGACTGCCGATTGGATCTCCGCCTTGTTGAACGGGTTGATTCGCGGGGCCATATACGGGCACACATGCACGCATGTCATACAGGAAATACATTTGTCCGGGTCTACCCACGCGATCTGTCCGCTCACCGCCATCTCCTTGCGGGATAAAATCGACGCCGCCCTTGCGGCTACCGCATTGGCCTGTGAGATTGTTTCGCTGATGAATTTTGGGGCTTGCGCGGAGCCGCAGAGAAACATTCCCTCGCTTGCAAACTCTACCGGTCGCAACTTCATGTGCGCTTCCAGGAAAAATCCGTCCGCATTCAACGGGACACGAAGCAGATTTGATATCTCCCGCCGATCCGCACGCGGTTCCATGGGGGCCGCGAGGACCAACAGATCGGGCCTCCATTCCAGATAACTACCAAGCGACGGTTCCTGTACTCGCACATGAATGTCACCGTTCACCGACACATCCGGCGGGTCATCCGGTTCATAACGAACAAACAACACACCTTTCTCCCGCGCTTCCCGATACGCCGTCTCACGGAAACCGTATGTCCGCATATCCCGATACAACACAACAATACGCAGATTCGCATAGCGCTCCCGCAGGGTTAAAGCATTCTTCACGGCCGTTGTGCAGCATACGCGGCTGCAATATGGGCGTTCGGCATTCCGCTGTTCTACACATTGAATCATTACCACAGTCCCGTCGTCGGGAAACACTATAGAATCATTTGCGAGATTCTCTGTGAGCTCCAGTTGCGTCACAATCCTATCGTGCCTGCCGTATCCGAAAGTCTGCGGTTTCATTTCAACAGCGCCTGTAGCGACCACAATTACGCCGTGATCAATCTCCCTTTCAGCCCCCCCGGCGGCCAATATAGAGCGAAACTCCCCCACGTGACCGCTTACAGTAGAGACGCGCGCATTCAAATGGACCGTGATACGTGGATTGGTCGTTACACGTTCGATGGTCTGAAGAAGAAAAGCCTGTACGTTTTCCCCATCCAGAGTCTGATGCACACGAAGCGCCGTACCTCCAAGATGCTCACTCTTCTCAATTAAATGCACAGGGAAACCCTGCTCCACAAGCGAGAGAGCGACGGTCATACCGCCAATGCCTCCCCCCACAACCAGAGCCGCATTGTTCACAGGCACCCTCTCTTCCTGTAGTGGCTTCAGATTCGCGGCACGCCCGACAGCCATACGAACCAGATCGACCGCTTTCTCGGTAGCCTTTTCCCGATGCCCAGAATGAACCCAGGAACATTGGTCACGAATATTGCCCATCTCGAGAAGATACGGATTCAGTCCGGCATCCCGCAAGGTATCCCGGAAAATCGGTTCATGCGTTCGCGGTGTACAGGAAGCGACGACTACACGATTGATACCCTGCTCTCGGATAATCTGTTTCATCTTGTCCTGGGTGTCATCGGCACAGGTATAGATGTTATGATCCGCATAAACCACATGCGGTAATCGCCGCGCATCCGCAACGACGGCTTCAATGTCTACAACAGATCCGATGTTGCTTCCGCAGTGGCAAACAAATACACCGATTCTTGGCGGCTCGTCCGCAATGTCGCGCTCGGGCGGATGACTCTTCCTCCGCGTTGCGCTTCCCCGAGCGGGCGCAAGAAGCGACATGGCCCGCGCAGCCGCGGCGCTTGCCTGTATAACCGTATCCGGAATATCCTTCGGCTCCTGGAACACCCCGCCGACATAAATACCGTCTCGCGATGAATCCAGCGGAGCCAATTCGCGAGTTCTCGCAAATCCCCATTCGTTTAAATCCACTCCCCACTCCTCGGCTTGTCTACGAACCGATGAACTCGGCTCTAATCCGACCGACAGAACTACCAGATCAAATTCCTCCTGCACCTGCTTCAGATCGGATCCGATATAGGTCAACAAGATGTTCTTTGTATCGGGCATTTCGTATGTTCGTGACACAAAAGATCGAATATACCGAACTCCCCGGTCTTTTGCGCGCTCATAGTAGCGGTCAAAATCCTTACCGAACGCCCGCAAATCCAGAAAGAACACCGTTACGTCCAAGGCTGGCTCATGTTCCTTCGCAAGAAGTGCCTCCTTTGTCGCCGCCATGCAGCAGACCGACGAGCAGTAATCGTTGCCGCATACGGAGTCCCGTGATCCGACACATTGAATGAATGCAAGGCGTTTCAGTGTGTTTCCGTCGGAAGGGCGAAGGATCCGGCCACCCGTCGGGCCGGAAGCGGAAAGAATGCGTTCGAATTGTACATTCGTTACAACATTCTGCGCAAATCCGAATCCAAACTCCGGACGACGCGTCGCGTCAAACGGCTCGAATCCCGGGGTCAGCAAGACAGCGCCGGCCTGCAACTGGAACGTATGACTAATTTCGCTGTGGCTAATCGCCCCCGCCTGGCAGGCCTGGACACACAACATGCACTCGGAACATCCGGCGCAGTTCAGGCAGCGCCGTGCCTCCCGCTGAGCCTCGTCCGCAGTATATGTACATTCTACTTCCCGGAAATTCGCAATGCGATCTGCAGGGGCAAGTTCGTGCGTATTGACTCGCGGGACGCGGGAGATCGTTCTCTTAAGCCGGGCCAGATCTTTCTTGCTAAGCGGATTTGTTTCTTTGTCCGGCGGTTTCAGGCCGTCACTTAATGGACGACCTGACAG
>JAKPRU010000187.1 GCA_029557025.1 Candidatus Omnitrophota bacterium
CCGCAGCACAATTTCGTCCATTTGCGCGGCCCGCTGCACAAAGGTTCCTTTCCCCGCAATCTTGATAATCATCCCCTGACGCGCCAACTCTTGCATAGCGGCCCGCACAACCGCGCGGCTCACGGAATGCTGCCGACACAACTCTTCCTCGGTGGGGAGCTTGTCGCCTTCATGGATCTCGCCGGAGCTGATCGCGAGACTGAGACTCTCCACCAGTTGGAGGTAATACTTTCTGGGGCTGGATCGATCGATCAGGCGCACGGAGATGCTCTCTGTCCTTCCAGGTTCCGACCCGAATATCATCGGGGATAATCAAAGCCCCCCGCGCGAAGAAAGGCGGTTCGTTCCGCTGCACAGTTGAGTCATACAAGGCATTGCGCAGCAACACCTTAGTATAAGCAGGTCTTCCCTCGCCCGTCAACGCGCGGTCCCGTCGGATTTTAAATATCCTATACGCATACAATCCGGTCGGTATTCCAATCCACCGGCTTTGACTATTGGCCATTCCCAAGGTACGCTCCTGTGCGTGGCGCAGAACCCGAACCGGACTTTGGAGGATATGGTGGTTCGCAGATTCATCTTGCCCATGATTGTGGTGGTTCTTCTCGTATTCGGGGGCTGCCTGAAAACCGTGGCGCTGATCGAATCGACTCCCCCCGGAGCCGAGGTCTACTACGACACCCGCCTGCTGCCGGAAAAAACCCCGACAACCATCGATGTGGAATGGTACGGCCAACACACGGTCACATTTGTCCGGGAAGGCCATCCACCCAGCAAATATGTGATCGACATTAAAGCTCCCAAACATTTATGGGTTCCGCTCGATTTCTTTGTCACCATTCTTCCGTTCACCATAACGGATCGACACGAATTCCATTTCGATTTGGATGAAACCCAGGCAAAGGGGGAATAGAAGGTGGCTCGCTCGCGTTCCCGCTCCCAGGACAGAGACATTCCGGCGCCATCATCCGGCAAGTGGATAGTCCTTTTCGGGGGATTGACCATCCTGGCATTGATGATTATCGGCTGGGTACTGGTCAACGGCGGTTTTGTGTTACCGGACAAGGGGGTTTTCGGAAACCTTCTGTCCAGCGAAGCAGGCGAGAAAGTGACCACGGATGACTTCAAGGCCACCATCGAACAGTACGAAAAGCGCATTCAGGACCTTCAGGAAACCCATCAGAAAGAAATTTCGGCGATCAAAGAGCAATACCAGCAGCAGATCGACGAACTGAACATGCAGATCAAAATCCTCCAGGACGAGAA
>JAKPRU010000213.1 GCA_029557025.1 Candidatus Omnitrophota bacterium
CGGCGACATTTTCTCCCGGGACGCATTCCTGATGGGGACAAAGCGGTATCTCGCCGTGCCGGGTGATATCGTAGTTGTCACCGGAACAATCCAGCTGAACGGAGATCCGCTGGATGGGATAACGGCGTCTCTGGAAGCGCCGAATATGGATACATCTGAGCGGCTGATCGCACCGTTTGTTCTAAGACCCCATGCAACCTTGGCGGATACCGTCGATGTCGCGTTTCAATTTGCAGTCGGCCAGAAGGCCTTCACGACGCAGGCCGCCCCACTGATTCTTCACGCCACGGACGATGCGGGCAATTTTATTGCGAAAAATCTGACCCAGTTTGGCGTGACGCTTCAGGTCCAGAATGGCGCGACACCTACACCAACGGCTACACCAACAGCAACCTACACCGCTACAATAACACCTACCCCGACCCAAACTCCGACTCCCACCCGGTATCATCAGTTCACCCCCACTCCGACGGCGACTCCAACCCCAAGCCTCTTGCCGCCCGTGCGGTTTGCTGCGAGCGATTTGATTCTCGCCGCGAGCAATATGGATGCTGGTGGAGATAACCTCGGACAGTACGGAGCGCCCGGTTCTCCGGAATCTTTGGCTGTCGGAAACCTTGTGGGAACCACACAATCCGCTTACTTTGCATTTCCACCGGGAGATGCGACACAGGGATTTGTTTCGCCCATTTACGATCCCGCTGTGCCGGGATCGCTCCTGAATCAAAATATCAACCGGGAGATGTGCTGCTCGTGGCAGGCAGAACGTTCGGAATTGCTGCCGATGTAGTGGAGAAAATTCGGAACAATCCGCCGGAATCCGAGGAATACACGCAGGCGTTCAATTCCATTCGCGAAGAGGTTTTCCTGCGGTTTATCGGAGACCCGGCGTTTATCGCAAACGACGCCCTCACCCCAACCTCTCAAATCTACCCGACCAGCGCAACTGGCGTAGATCCCGCCAGTGAGGATGTCGCTACCTCGCTGATCCTTCAATGGAACGGTTTCCAAACGGAACCGCCGATGATAATCGGCGCGTCCGCTGTTTCTTCTTCCACCGCGGTTCCTCTCGTGGAAATTGAATCGCGCAAGAATCCTGTCGATTTCCGGGGAACACTGCCTCCAGTCGGGATTGATGCGAATGGTCCGGAGATCATTGCCGCGACCGGAGAAACGCCGGGCCTTTCCATTGTTTGCGCATCTCGTCAGAATCCGATTACAGGTGAGGAAATCAGCTGGATCCCGACAAGCGGAACACAGTTTATCGAAGGTGATCGGCTGTGGATTTCCATCCGATTGCAGAGCCATGCCGATCTGGACGGGCAAACCGAGGTCAATGCGGACCGGCTGCCCCTCAGTTCCATAAACCTTGACGCATCGCAGATCGGAGATACCAAACCGATTGCCGATGCCGCCTTCGTAGAGAAAACAGCGGACGGTTATACCAGGCTCCCCGATGTCCTTGTTGCCGACGCAATTTATCTGGCAACAGCCGTCGTGGGCGGAGCCACAACCGTCAATACCTCCGGCGATTTTGAGACGGTGGAGTTGTCTTTTTCCGCGCAGGATGATGTTCGTCCGGCGATCACCGCTACCCTGCCGATTCGTCTGGATACCGCCACGCCCGCCGTTACGCAGATCGTCATTTCTGTGCCGGGAGGAGATCCGGTTACGGACGTCCAACTCCGCGCCGGAGATCGCCTGGCTGTAACCGCCACCATCGACTTCACAGGCGATCCGCTGGAATCCATATCCGTCGAGAATATTCGGATGGATCTATCATTGCTCGATCCGGCTTTGTCGCTGGAACCGGCCCACGGAATCGAATTGGTCGATTCAAACGGCCCGATCGTCGCCGCGTATTTCGAGGCGATCGTAGCGGAAAATGCGTATACCAATCCCAGTCTGTCTCTTTCGATCATAGCCGCCGATGACGCGGGAAATCTGACCCGGGCGGAAACAGGAGACTTTGGTCTGAATATCGGAATCGAGAACGGTCCTACACCGACTCCAACCGAAACCAGCACACCGACTCCGACCAACACACCGACTCCAACCAGCACGCCGACCGCAACACCGACATTCACACCGCGTCCCACATATCATATCCTGGCCGGGAATGTGATCCTGGCCGCAAGCAACACCGATGCTGTTCTGGATCGTTTCAAGGTCGGTATCTCCGGGACGGAGGAAGCCCGCCGAGAGGGAGATCTGACCGGATTCCCCGAAGCCTCTTTGTTTGTCGATCCACAGACAAAGGCTCCTCTTTTCGATCTGGAAATTCCGGGATCGCTGCTCACAGCCAACCTGGAACCCGGCGATGTTCTACTATTAGCCGCGACACTGACCAGTGCGCCGACAGATATTCTTCTGGATCTGGAAACAGCCCCACCCGACTCGCCCAGTTACCGCGCTGCCCTCGCCTCTGCCACATCCCTGACCTACGCCACGTTCGACGTCGTGGGATCGGGAGTGGTAATTGAGGACATCACACCCGGGCAGAAAATCCATCCAACGGGGGTATTTCCTGCACCCGGCGCACCCGATGACCTGATCGTGCAGTGGAATGGATTCCAAACGGAGCCTCCGTTGTTGCTCAGTACCCACTCTGTCGCCATGACTACGCTGTCGAATGTCATCCAGGTTTTCGCCGCCAATCGGCCGGATTTCCCGCTGGACGCCAATCCAATCGGCGTCGATAAAGCCGGGCCTTTGTTCGCCCCGCTGAACAACGCCGCGACCTCCTCGATCCTCTCCATCTTTCGAAAAATCAGACCGGACCTGCCGCCGTTCAGACTGGTTTTGTATCCGAATCCCGACGGTCCGGGCTATCTCAATGAGGTAATTGCCGGAGATATCGTGACGGTCAGTGCCGGTGTGCAGGTGCGTGCGGATCTCGACGGTGAAGGTCAATGGAACGGGGATGTTCTCTCCCTGAATGATTTCGTTTTCGATGCCCACCTCTTGGAAGGAGTGCCGCGTGAAGGCGGTCCGATTCAACAGGGATTCTTCCGGGTTGAAAACGGTCAGGTCATCCATGTCGATGAGCCGGTTGATGGGGAGGTATTCTATTACGCTTCGGCCATCGTCGCCGACATGACAGATATCGTTACACAGGACGATTACAGCGAGATCAACTTGTATCTGATGGTTCGGGACGATGTGGGGCAATTCGATTGGACCGACCTGACCATCCGGGCAGACACCCGTCCGCCGATCCTGGAGGATTTTGTTGTGCAGACCAGCTCCACACGTACGGTGCGAGTCGGCGGCTATCCTCGTCCGCTGTTGGTTCCCGGCGACTGGGTCCATGCCCGTATCGTCGTCGGTCTGAACGGAGACCCGGTTGAGGCCCCATTGGCGTTCTTGCTGGTTTCCTCCATTCGACCGGATCAACCGGCGTTGGGCATCCCCGGGCCGCCTGTGGTCCTGGACGATCAGCGGGTTCAGTTCGAGATATCCACCACGGTTGCCGATGATGCGCCGCTCAATGCAAATGCAACTATCGGAGTCAGAATTCGGGACGATGCCGGGAACACCATCACCGCCGATTCCGCCGATTTCGGGTACGTGTTCGTTGTGGATCTCGCCCCCACTCCAACTCCTTTGCCCCCCAATAACGGAGACCTAGACAACAATGGAGTTGTAGACCGGAACGACTTATTCCAATTCGTCCGAGACTGGCTGGACTTCGCTGTCCGGCCCGGCGAGCGTGGAGATCAGGTTCCAGATTCGGATCGGGAGATCAATCCGGCGGACCTGTTGTATCTGTGGAACATCATGCGCAACCCGACACCGACACCAACCCCGGTCCCAACGCCAACACCGACACCCGCTCCAACTCCAACGCATACACCGACACCGACCGAATGATAACGGGGCACAGCGGTGGGCGCACAGGGGGTGGCACACACAGGGGGTAGCACAGGCTTCCAGCCTGTGGCAAGGACTTCGGCTTTGCACACCATGACCCAAATTCAACGAGTGCAAACTGTGTTCGGCGGTTCACCGCCCCCTCCTTTATCCGACCCGGTGGTCCTATCCCGCCTGGATGATCTATGCGCCACCCTCCGCAATGAGTCCATCGACCCGGACCAATTGAGCGATGAGGAGTTTCGCAGACTGGCTCTGCTCGTCTGGCAGAGTCCTCACCTCACACAATTGGCTTTAGGCGATATCCGGGGGCTGGCATCCCTGATTGATGAGGGAAACCTGGAACAGAGAAGAACCTATGC
>JAKPRU010000246.1 GCA_029557025.1 Candidatus Omnitrophota bacterium
GATCGTCTACCGCGCCATCGACCGAACCGGCCCGCCGCGCATTCCGATCCATTACTGTAATCGGGATTTCGAGTTCTCGGACACCGTAACGGTGACTTACTCTCCGGCAAAGGATTTTACACCTTCTGTCCCGAGAGAGAGCGAATGGGGCTTTGTGTGGGAGGCGCTCGACAAGACCATGGGGCAGCCACGGTCCAATCCACTGCGGGACTGGGATTGTGTGGCGACATACATTCCCCCCGATCCGAACGCGCCGGGTCGTTTGGACGACTTGGCGCATCTCGCAAACGTGACCGAAGATCGGTTCATCCGGTTCAGTTTGGGAATTACGGGGTTCAACCAAGCCACGTTTCTGCGCGGATTCGAAGATTTCCTCGCAGACCTCCACAGTGACCGCCGATTTGTCGAACGCATGTTGGATTTTGTGTTCGATTTTGAAAATGCCTTGATTGAGAGGGTATTGAAATATCCTATTGATGCCGTGGCTTTCGGTGATGACTGGGGCGCCCAGAACGATTTGATTATCGCGCCACCGCTGTGGCGGGAGGTTTTTCGCCCCAGGTATGCGGAACAATTCGCGCGGATTCACTCGCATGGCAAGCGGGTGTGGTTTCACACATGCGGTCAGGTTTCATCCATCCTCGGCGATTTGATCGAGATCGGCGCGGATGTGATCGAACTGCTTCAGCCGGACCTGCTCGGGGTGGATCGCCTGGCGCGGGAGTTCGGCGGGCAGGTCTGTTTCTGCTGCTCTGTGGATCACCAGCGCATCGCGATCTCCGGCACAAAACAGGAAATCTTCGATTATGCGAAACGGCTGTGCGATACGCTGGGCGCATTCAACGGCGGGTTCATCGCGTATATTGAAGATTATTCCTGCCTGGGAATGAGCGAGCGGAATTATCAATGGATACGGGAAGCGTTCCATTCCTCAATCTGACAGGCACGGAGGCCTGTCCTACTGTACCGGGGGTGACAGGCACGGAGGCCTGTCCTACTGTACCGGGGGTGACAGGCACGGAGGCCTGTCCTACTGTACCGGGGGTGACAG
>JAKPRU010000250.1 GCA_029557025.1 Candidatus Omnitrophota bacterium
AGCCGCGACAGCGATGGCCGCCCATGACATGGGAATTCTCGCTGCAACGACGGCTTTCGGCAAGACCGTTATCGGGGCGTGGCTGATTGCCAAGCGCGGCGTCAATACCCTGGTCGTGGTGCATCGCCGGCAGTTGCTGGACCAGTGGGTGGAACGGCTTTCCGGTTTTCTGGGTCTTCCCGCCAAAGCGATAGGCCGGGTTGGCGGCGGAAAGAAGAAACCGACCGGGCTTGTGGACGTCGCGGTCATTCAGAGCCTCGTACGAAAGGATGTGGTCAGTGACCTGGTTGGAGAATACGGCCATCTCGTTTTCGATGAATGCCACCATTTGTCAGCCCAGAGTTTCCTGCAGGTGGCTCGAAAGGCGAAGGCAAAATTCATCACCGGTCTGTCGGCCACCGTCACGCGCAAGGATGGACAGCACCCGGCCATTTTCATGCAGTGCGGCCCGATTCGTCATCGGGTCGATGCTCGTGCCCAGGCCAGGGAACGGCCATTCACCCATTCCGTCTTCGTTCGTCCCACGGGATTTCGCCCGATCAAGCCCCCCGATCCGGATCTCAGAGTTCAATTTCATGAGCTTTATGACGAGTTGCTGTTGGATGGCTCCCGGAACCGTCTCATCCAGGAAGACATTCTGAATTCCGTTGGCGAGGGGCGTTCTCCGTTGGTATTGACCGAACGCCAGGAGCACCTCGAAGAGCTGGTCCGACGCCTCGATGGAAGAATCCCTCATTTGATCGTTCTCCATGGGGGAATGAAACGCAAGGAGATGAAATCCATCCAGGCGCGGCTGAAAGAAATTCCCGAGGACGAGAAACGCGTTGTGGTTGCCACGGGGAGATTCATTGGTGAAGGGTTCGACGATTCAAGATTGGATACCCTTTTCCTGACCCTTCCCGTTTCCTGGCGTGGAACCATCGCCCAGTATGTGGGGCGGCTGCACAGGCAGAATGACAGGAAGCGTGAGGTTCGCGTGTATGACTATGCCGATCTCGATGTGCCGATGTTATCGAGAATGTTCGATCGGCGTTGCCGTGGGTATGAGGCCGTCGGATACTCGATTCTGCTTCCTGCCAGCGCGGTTCCGGGATGGCCAACAGATGTTCCGCTCCCCGTGGATCCGGAATGGAAGAGGGAATACGCTGCAAGCGTTCGCCGGCTGGTCATGGATGGGGTTGATTCGCCTTTGGCCAACCTGTTTGTCCTCGCAGCCCGTCACCAGGATGATAAAATGACAGTCGAGTTGTCCCGGCAAGCGCAGCAGTTTTCCAACGGGGAGGAGTCGCGGGCCCGAAGTTACACCGAAGCGTTTCTTTTTCGCCGTCTCGAAACTCTGCCGCAAACCCGTGGCCGGTTCCATCTGAACCTTGTTTTACCAATTCCATTCGATGAAAATGGCCTCATGGAAGTCGACTTGGT
>JAKPRU010000270.1 GCA_029557025.1 Candidatus Omnitrophota bacterium
TATGAAATGTACCGCCACCCCAATCCGCCCGATCCCGCCGACATCGCGCGCGAGTTCAATCGGACCTGCGACTGTTACAATTTGTTCATTTTGGGAGCCTGCGAGGAACTTTCCCGGCTCTCCGGTATCCGATAATTCAAAGAAATCGGCCCGTATGCGACTCTCTAACCGGAACTTCCGACGAATTTTTCATAGAATCGGTTATGTGAAGTCGGGATTATGGTAACCGTTTGGTAAACCCGCGCACTGGTGCGGGGGTCGGAGTATGATATCTCGGGCGGGTGGGGAGAGTGTCCCGGATCGGTTAGTGTCAGGATTGGGTGTGCGCCTGCTTTCAGGCCAAGAGGGTCAGTTCCTCAATCCGGTTAACCGGGTGGTCGGCGATCCGGTTCAACACATTTCTCAGGCAGCCGAACGTCTGCATGCTGTGCCGTTTGCAGGTACGGATCGGCGAGTGAATTATCGCCGCGCTCCGGCCACCCCGGTCACTGCCGAGAAAGCCGAGAAACAAATGGTTTTTCCGGTCCACCGCTATCGGCCGCAGCTCCCACTCCACCGGCAAGTCCGAACGAATCTGTAACCGTTTATTTGTCTTCCGCTTCGGGGAAGACTCCGGAGACGGCGAGATCGCCTCCCGTTCAATCGCTTCCTCTCCTCTTCGGGCGTCTCCAACAACCTCACATACTGGAAGAGTAACGGATCCCCTCTCCCCTTCTGCAATTTCCGTCCGTACAAGTACCGCCGCAACCGCCTCACCTGCTACCGCAATGTCTCCACATCCCGATTTCTCTCCTGCATGGCATTCAGCAGGCTGGATTTGCCAGTGCCCGATTACGCGGACGTAAATCGGAGTCTCGATGGATTCCTTTGCGCGATGTGTCGCATGATCAACGTCGTACTGGAAATCCTTAAATTGTCTTTCCAGACTATGAAAATGCTCGGTATTTTCGAATTTGGCGAGATGTTCTTCGATTTGAAACTTGCGCAGCCTGTCCAGGATGCTTTCCAGTGAATCATGGATCTTGACATAGTCTCCGCTCATGGTCGTTCACCCCGTCTACGACGAAAACAGGTGGTGTCCTGTTTTTAGTTGAAACCGGGGGTAGTGGCCGGTCATTACGTTAGGCTACCTTCTTTTGAGAGTCCGGGGCGAATGAGACCAATGGAACCAATGGCGAGAATAAGGAGGGATGGGGGGATGGCGGACGGTCAGTGGAATCATACATCAGGGGAAGAAGGGGAAGTATAATGGTATAAATGTCATTTATTCAAACATGAGGAGCCGGAAACATGCGTTTTCGAAGAGAGTTGCTGAAAGGCTGTATGACGACACTGATTCTGGCGGCTTTGAGGGACAGACCACAATACGCGAACGAGCTGAGGAAAACAATACTGGAACGAAGCGTGGGGGCGTTCGCGATCCCCAGCGGAAGCATTTATCCATGCCTTCATCGTCTGGAAAAGAAGGGGCTGCTGATCTCGCGGGAGGAGGGATTGGTAAGGGTCTATTTGCTGACGAAAAAAGGGGGCCAGGAATTGGAGTACAGTCTGCGCGAATGGCGTCTGTTCAGCCGGGCTATGGATGTTACACTGGAGGAAGAAGGAACTAAAAATTGAGAAAAGAGGGAGGAATGGGAGAAACGGGACCAATGGGGAAGGATGGGGGGAGTGGGAGACTGCGGGGGCGGGTGAATCGTTGAAGTGTCGGGAAATGATTTGTCGGCGGAGAGCAGTGCAGTCTGTTGACGGCCGGGTTCTCCCTTCCTTACAATACGGCTGAAAGGATTGTGAATGAAATGCACAGAGATATTAAGAACATAAAGGATAAAAGGGGCGCACGGGAGAGACGGATTGTTCTCTGGCTGTGGGTCACGATCCCGATGGTTTTTGCGGGGGGCCTGGTGGGGTGTATACACAACAAACCATCGGTGGGCTTATTTCAAGCCACGGAAGATTCGGTGGATGTGTTCACATGCAAAGGACTGAGCGAGGAAGGCCATTGGATCGGTATTACAGACCAGTTCCTTCCGGAAGAGGATCCTTATGTGATTGTCGCGGCACAGCTCAATCCGGAACACCGGAAAAGCCGCGTGACATTCGAGTTGACCTCTCCAGCGGACTACGTGGTGATGAACGAATCGAAGCAGTATCCGGAGAATCTGGACCTGGGCGTGCAGTTCGACATGAATCGTCTTCTGGAACGTGGGGGCGAAGGCAAGTGGACGGCAGCGGTATACGCGGACGGCGAGCCGA
>JAKPRU010000273.1 GCA_029557025.1 Candidatus Omnitrophota bacterium
CGCGAAGCATGAATGATTCATCGGGGGGGTGTGTCGGGTTCATGGAAGGGGTCGGAGCGAAATCAGATTCTCAGGAAGACATTTGTTTTACACCGACAAGCCCCATCTCATCGGCGAAACGGTTCAAATCCTCCAAAACAACCCCCAGAGGCCGTTCATCTTTTATTTCAATGACGATCGGTCCGTTAAACCCCTCTTCAATCAGCGCCGCAAAAACCTGTTCCCACGGGAGATCGCCCGTTCCGGGGAAAAGGTGGCTGTCCGAATGCCCGGTATTGTCGCTTGCCTGGACCGCTTTCAAAGAACTCCCCAGATACCGGATGCAAGAGGGTAATTGGCCGTTCACGTAGGCATGTCCGAGATCCAGGCTGATCCCGACATTCTCGGCACAGAGTGCCTCAATGCGTGCTACCAGTTCAACAGGATCATCGCAGAACAGCGGTCGCGGGTGATTCTCCAGAGCGATGGACAGATCGCGATCGGATGCGTAGCGAGAGAGATCCCGCAGGCTCGACATCAAAGCGGGCCAGCGCATGGGTGTTTCCTTGGGACTGCACTCCACTCCGCTGGGATGAAAGGTCACCAGGCTCACCCCCAATAAGGTCGCCGCATCCAGAACCCGAAAACTGAATTCCAGTGATTCCTTCCTCTGCAGCAGATTGGGCGAAGAGAGATCGATACCGATTTTCGGAGCATGAAGTGTCACCCGGCGAATCCGATTTCTTCGGAGCGCCAGCCCGGCTTCCTGGACCGCATCGGGGTTGCGGAGATCCAGATGGCGCTGACTCGCAAATATCTCCAGGGAATCGAATCCCGCTCGCGAAACCGTGTGTATATGTTGCAAAAACGGTTCCTGCAACCACAAATACGATGAGACAGAAAGATACATTTATTGTCCTTATATTGTTCTAAACTGTCTTCCGGTCCCCTTAATCCTTTGCTCACGCAACAGACCATAAAACAACTGGTCCCCACAGTTTATCGGGGCGCAAGTCGTTGTCAAGTTATTGACCGCCAAATCGGGAGAACCTTGCTGGTCCGGTCATGCTTAAAGAATGTTTTGCTTATGCCGATACTTGTTACGACG
>JAKPRU010000283.1 GCA_029557025.1 Candidatus Omnitrophota bacterium
CGGCGAATTCGTGGATCTGATTCACCAACTGGGCGACCGCACCAAGGACCATTTCCATTTGATTCTTCCGGCGGATACCCCGACCCCTTATCCCTGGTCCGGTATTTTCTTGGGACTGGGGCTGGTCCTGGCAAATGCCTACTGGATCGGCAACCAGGCGATTGTGCAGCGGTCGCTGGGCGCACGTTCCGAGGCGGAAGCGAAAGCTTCCTATGTCTGGGGAGCGCTCCTGAAAGTCTTCATTCCGTTCATTATGGTTGTTCCGGGCATTGTCGCGCTGGCGCACAATCCTTATGTGGCGGATGCGGATAAGGCCATGGCGACGCTGGTGAGGGACCTGCTGCCGACTGGAGTGTTGGGGATCTTCTTTGCGGCATTTCTGGCGGCGCTCATGTCCAGCGTGGATTCCTGCCTGAACTCCGCTGCAACCCTCTGGACCAAAGACATCTATCAGCGTTTCTTCAAGCCCAACGCGGATGACACCCATTACCTGACTGTCGGTAGAATTCTGACCTTCGCCTTTATTGTCTGGGCCATCCTGTTTGCCGAGTTCTCCGCCAATTTCGAAAGTATTTACACGCTCATCCAGACGTTGTTGACATTGTTCCAGGGTCCCAGTCTGGCGATTATTGTGCTGGGGGTTTTGTGGAAACGTGCGACGGGAATCGGCGCTTTTGTCGGCCTCATCGGTGGCCTCTGCTGTTCGAGCGGGATGTTGTTTATCAACTCCTACGCCAGCGAGCCGTTGTTCCTGATCCAGGATCCGTTTCTTTATATCGCTTGGTGGTCCTTCGTCTTTGCTGTCGTTTTGACTGTCGTTGTAAGTTTGATGACACCCATGGAGCCGGAGGAGAAACTTCGTGGCCTTGTGTACCGCTATAAAGGAGAAAATACCTGATGCCCGAGTCGAATCAATTCTCTCCCATCCTGACACCGATTGCCGATTTCCTTGCGAACATTCTTCGGATTCCGGGTGGATTCTTCCGCGACATATTGGTGTCCATCGATATCGCGACAGCAAAAGGGATTTTTATCGCCTATTTTACATTGTTGATTATCTGGGTCTTGACACTGAAAAAGGAGGAAGTGCTTGTGACGGACGAACGCACGGGAAAGACTGTGAGTTTGCGTCCGTACGCGATTGCGGCGCTGTTGTCCCAAGTCATCATTTACCTGTTCTATTGACGGGATTTGCCAGGCAGGGACGCCTGGCCCACTGGGGAATATAGTAGGACAGGTCTCCGTGCCTGTCGATTTCAATCATTACCAGGCAGGGACGCCTGGCCTACATGGACCGGCTCCCCAAGTTCCACTATGATAATCCATCCGCCTGAGCAGGCGGATTTTCTATTTTGCACGAGGATTTCCCATGCCGAAATCGGGGACCGTTCAGAACACAATTGGCGAGAAAGGCGTTGAACAGCCGCAGGGCCACAGGCCGTGCATTCTGGTCACCAATGATGACGGAATTCACTCTCCCGGTCTGCACGCATTGGCCGATGAACTGAGGACCGTTGCGGATGTGTTTATCATCGCCCCTGACCGCGAGCAGAGTGCGGTCTCGCATTCCTTCACCATGACCCGACCGTTGCGGGCCACCCGGATGAATGAGACCACAACAATCATTGACGGGACCCCGGCGGATTGCGTGATGTTCGGCACGAAGGGATTTCTCGATCGACTGCCGGAGCTGCTGATGGCAGGGATCAACCGGGGCGCAAATCTGGGTCACGACACGATCTATTCCGGCACAGTGGCGGCGGCGCACGAGGGTCACCTGTCTGGCCTGCCGTCCGTGGCAATTTCCCTGGTGACCCCGGAGACGGAGCAGGGAAACCAGGAATTCGATTTCCGCGCAGCGGCCCGGTTCGGGCGTCTCCTGGCCTGTGAAATCCTGAACCGGGGGCTTCCACCCGGTGTGTTCCTCAATGTCAATGTGCCTCATGTTCCCTGGGAGGACTTGCGCGGTGTGGCGATCACCCGACTGGGCGAACGACGCTATCACGACAAACTGATCAAACGCATCGACCCCATGGGGCGTGAGTACTACTGGATCGGTGGCGATCCTCCCACCTGGGTCAAGGCGGAGGGAACCGATTTCCACGCGCTCGAAGAAAACAAGATCTCGATTACACCGCTCGGACAGGACATGACACAGTTTCATGCCATCCCCGAACTGGACCGCTGGGAGTTGTCTCTCAAATGAAATGGCTCAAACGCCTTTATGATTGGGTTCTTCATTGGGCCAAGACCCCTTACGGAACTCCGGCCTTGATTATTCTGGCTTTTGCGGAATCCTCCTTTTTCCCCATTCCGCCGGATGTGCTGCTGATTGCGCTCGCGCTCTCCATTCCCACGCGGTCGTGGTATTACGCGACAGTCTGTACGGTCGGTTCGGTCATCGGGGGATTATTCGGGTATTTCATCGGCTGGCAGATGCTGGACCTGGTGGCGAGGCCCATCCTGGAATTCTACGGCGTACCCTTGCAGGACGGCCAGATCATTGTCCACACCGCTGGCAGAGAGGTGAATCTGACCGCGTGGTATCAACAGTATGATGCCTGGATTGTTTTCATTGCGGCGCTGACACCGATCCCCTACAAGGTGATCACCATCTCGGCAGGATTATGTCGAGTCAGCATACCGGTGTTTATCCTGACAAGTGTTCTGGGGCGCGCATTGCGGTTCTTTGCCGTGGGCGGATTGATTCGCCTGTTGGGTGAACCCGCCAAGGAGTTCATTGACCGGTATTTCGACTGGCTTGCCGTCGCATTTGTTGTCTTGCTGATCGGCGGATTCCTGGTGATTAAGTTCTTTTTCTGATGGGAGTTTCAGGCGGCGATCTTGCGTAAGCGCCTGACAGTGGTTAGCATAGCACAGTTGTTCGGGGCGTAGCGCAGCTGGTAGCGCACCTGGTTCGGGACTAGGGGGTCGCTGGTTCGAATCCAGTCGCCCCGACTTGTTCGAACAGAAAGCCGTTCAGTCAGAAAACTGAACGGCTTTCTGTTTTCCAGGCAATCTGCCGTCTGCTCATCGGTCTGGACGAGGCAATAACCGCCCGTTTCGACCTCCCGATGGGCCTGGCATGAAACCACTTGCAAAAAATCCACAATTGGGGAAGGTCGTCTTGACATGGGGTGACCGATACTTATAATATGTGACCATTCAAGTAGGATAAGCTGGAAATGAAACTGACGAACCGAAGCGAATATGCATTGCTGGCGTTGTTGCACCTGTCCCGGCAGGAGCCGGGGCGGTACATCACTGTCGAATCCATCGCCTCGGCGCAGGCGATTCCGCCGAAGTTTCTCGAACAGATCCTGCTCGTTCTCAAGCGGGCCAAGTATGTTCAAAGCCTCAAAGGTCAGGGCGGCGGATACCGTCTCGCCAAGCCCGCCCAACGAATCAGTATCGCGGAAATCATCCGCCTGTTCGATGGCGCGCTGGCCCCGACCGAATCGGTCAGCAAATACTTCTATGAACCGACCCCAATCGAACGGGAGCAAGGCTTGCTGCGTGTGTTCCGCGAGATCCGCAACCTGGTGTGCGACAAACTGGAAAAGACCACACTGGCGCACGTGCGTCAGAACAAATAAGTTTGTTGTGGGATTCATATATGACTTATATGATAGGATAAGACGACTATGGACATTCAGAACATTACGATTCTCACCGGCCGGGGGTGGTCGGGGCAACGTGAAGCGGTGGATCGGATCAACTTGCAGATGGGCGATGTCGTGAGCGTCGTCGGACCCACCGGTTCCGGTAAGACCACGCTGATAAACGATATTGAACTCTTCGCCGACGGGACTACGCCGACGGGTCGGCAGGTGTTGATCAACGGCCTGCCGCCCTCGCCCGAGTACCGTGACGACCCTGCGTGCAACCCCATCGCCCTGATTACCCAGCACACCACGTTTCT
>JAKPRU010000311.1 GCA_029557025.1 Candidatus Omnitrophota bacterium
CTGGAACGTGTAGAACGAAATCCCCACGGGCAGAAGAACATCCGGTGCAGGCAGGCGGTAACTAAGAGAATAGAATTCAAGAAGCCGGTTCACATTATCCGCGACAAATCCCCCATATTTGAAAAAACCCAACAACAACAGATTATTGCCGACACCAAGAAAGAGCCACATTCTCTTCCGCTCGCTCTTTTCCATGCGTCGCACAACCCAGAAATCGAGAAACGTGGAATACACGATCAGGATCAGGTAAAGCGGGTTCCACCACCCGTAAAACACATAAGAAGCAAGAAGCAACCAGGGAGCTACAAATCGCGTATTCTTGGTCGCGAGATACACGGGATACACAATCAGAAAGAAGAAGAAAAAGACCCAAGTATGAAACAGCATCGGGGATTATTCTCGATTTACCTGTGAGGCGCATTGGAAACGATTCTGTTCCGCTTCGCTGAGGGAGCGGACACACCGGAATCCATACGTGTCTTTAGCGAAACAGGCATCCGTGATCCCCGGATCGTCATACGACCGGGCGGTTCCCCGGCAACTCTCCCAGGCGGACGACCACGACCCGCCGCGAAGGACACGGGTGTTTTCCTCTTCCGGACCGCGCGGATTCTCTTTCGGGCTGCAGGAATAATAGTCCTTCCCGTAGCGGTCATTGCACCATTCGGCAACGTTTCCAAATAGATCATAGAACCCCCAGCGATTGACCCTCAGAGAACCGACCGGATGAGTTCGATTATTGGAATTCTCCGAGAAATAGCCGAATCGAGCAAGCGGGCGCGGATCCTCTCCGAAATCGAAATAGGACCATCCTCCGGCACGGGCCGCAAATTCCCATTCGGCTTCTGTCGGCAGACGATAGCCGCCCGCATCAAAATTACACTCGAAGGTCGCCTCATCGTAGCAGGGTCGAAGTCCTTCCTGGACCGATCGCGCATTGCAGTAATCTGCTGCCTCCGACCATCGGACTTGCTCAACCGGATTTTGCAAACCTTTAAAATGCGAGGGATTGGACATCATGAGAGACTCATAACGTTCCTGAGTCACCTCATACTTGTCCATCAAAAAAGGGCCGACCGTGACTTCATGGACAGGCACTTCATCAGGGACACCGGCTTCGATACCCATCTGAAACGTTCCACCGGCGAGGGCGATCATCGGGATACCGGTCTGCGTTGTTACCTCCCCAAGAACCGGGTTCGAATCCGATGTTCGTTCGCTCTGCCCGCAGGAAAAACAAAAACACAGTATAAGAATGATCTGAATGGAATCGCGGAGTGATATCTTATTAGTCAATTTCCGGGACCGCCTTTCGGTTGAGGGATGATCCAATCGGATTCTTTATTGCTGCGACCGTCCGTCGTGAGTGGGATGGGGGGAAATTCGCCGGTAGCCGAGGCGATCCAGATATCCCATTGCGCGCGGACACCGACCAATTCCGCGATCCCACGGTTGGTCCCGGGACCGTTTGCCTGCACTGTTCCACCCGGACCCAGGCTGTATGTAATGTATTTCCCGTCGGGGGACCAGTCGGCATGGTACGTGTGCAGGTCGGGACTGGTAATGGGGGTTGCGATGTTGGTAATTGCGGGTGCAGCGGAATTCACGTCGATATCGCCGGTACAGATTTCGGTATCGCTTTTGCCCCAGGTAATTTTCCGACCGTCGGACGTCAGGTCAGGACGACAGCCGTCGATCTGCAAATCGATTACCGTGTCGTTATCGACCCCCAGCGCAAGAATGGCGTGGCTGAAACCCATCCCGCCATGGACCGTTGCAATCACCCAGCGTCCGCTGGGAGACAGACAGGGACAGTACAGGTGTTCGATGGCCGGATTGGGATGCCGCCGATGTTCCTTTGTGCGAAGATCATAAAAGTAGATTCCTGTTGTCACATAATCGAGGACATTAAACTTCTTATACTTGCTTCCAAGATAGACGATGGTTTGGCTATCTGCGCTCCAACATGGTTGACGCCCGTTTTCCGCAACTTTGATTCTGCCGGTTCCATCGGCATTCATGTAATACACGGAATGGATCTTTTTGCCCCCGACCATCTCATCACTGACAAAGCAGATTTTCGTTCCGTCGGGAGAAGCCTTGGGATACATCTCATGGGCGTCTGCGGTATTGGTCAGGTTCACCACACCGCTCCCATCGGCATTCATTCGGAAGATCTCCCAATTGTTATCGCGGTAGGTCTCGAACAGGATCCCGTTTGGGTATTCCCGAAGCTGTGCCTTGAAATCGTCGGCTTTATCGGCAAAAGCAGGGAAGCACGGAATGAAAAGGAGAAACAGCGGGAAGAGGATGAGCGAAAAGGAAGATCGCATTCGGATCAACTGCATCTTGGGAGCCTCTGGAGTCTGGTCCTTGCAAACAAGGAGGATGGCGGATCGCCACCACAATGCGAAATGATCCCATGCGGTAAAAGGTTCTTCAAGTTCAGCTTAGGAACGAACGGGATCAACCCCCTGTTTTCCGCCGCAACACCGTCCTTTCCGGGTACCCGGGTCCATCCGTAATGCCTGCGGATTTGGCATGGGATGAGCGGACCGCCACCCGGCCGAAGTCGGACAGATTCTTGGAAAAATGCGGATTTTGGACGTACAGCGCCTCCAGGTTCCGTTCAAAGAATCGGCTCGGATATTTGTGAATAAAGATCCTGTCCAGCTTAGCTTCTGAATCCAACAGGGCGCTCCTGACCGACTCTTTCAGGCTTATCGCTTGACTTTTCAACAGGATCCGGATACGTTCCATGATAACCTCACAACACGTCCACTTCTTCTATCTCTCAATCGGGCCTGATAAATGAAGCGGTGCGGTTCTGGGGGCAAACTCATTTATCCCCCACAAGGAGAATCCGTCCATGCAATACTCTGCACCGATATTCTTGCTGTTTACAATATTCCTGACGTCCATAACATGCCCATTCGGGCTGCTTGCCGCAGAGGAGTCTGCGGCTTCCTCGGACCCGGCGAAAAAGGTCATTGCCAAGGTGGATGGGACCGAGATTACCGAGGCGATGCTGTTGCACGAGATCGACCAGATGGCTGCTTACATGGCTCGCCGGATTCCTCCCGCCCAGCTGGCCCAGAAAGAGCGTTATTTTTTTGACAATGCCCTGGAACGATGCATTGTCCTGAGCCTGCTGACGAATACCGCTGCCAAAGAGGGCATCCGGATATCGGATGCAGAGCTGGAAGAGAAAATTCAAGAGATCAAAAAACAATTCCCCGACGAGGAGCAGTTCCAGGCAGCTCTCCAATCGCAGAAAATAGATGAGAAAACTTTCCGGGACCGGATCCGAACCAGCATGATTCACGAGAAACTCCTTGATGCGAATGTAAAGGAAGCCGAATTGCCTTCGGATGCATCTGCCGAGGAGTTCTACGAAAAGAATCCACAGTTCTTCAACGTGCCGGAGAAATGCAGAGCCAGTCACATTCTGCTGACGATTCCTGAAGGCGTCACGGATGAACAGAAACAGGCCATTAAGGATAAGTTGATTGCCACCAAGAAGGATATTGAGGACAAGAAGATTACGTTCGAAGATGCGGCCAGGCAAATGTCCGACGACAAAGGCAGCGCAGTCCAGGGTGGTGATCTGGGGTATTTCCAGCGGGAGCAGATGGTCAAACCGTTTGCCGATGCCGCCTTTTCGACACCCGCCGGCCAGATGAGCGATATCGTCGAGAGCCAATTTGGATACCACCTGATTCTCGTGGCGGATCACAAGGAGACATCGAAGATTTCCTACGATGAAGTGAAAGACAAGATTAAAGGCCTTCTAAAAGAGCGGAATCAAGTGGATGCGGTGAACGCCTACTTTGAGTCTCTCAAGAAAAAGGCCAAGATCGAACAACTGGTTTCCAAAGAGGAATGGGATGCGGCGCATCCGCCTCTGTCCCGGGAACAAGTTGTGCCGGAGCTGCTGGAGCCGAACCAGAAATAGTCTCGGTTTCGATTCCGGGTCGGAGAAAAGCCGAATGTTGCTTCCCTCATGGAAGCGCTGTATTCTTTCTTTTTGTTGAGCGCGATTCCGTCGCTCGTGATCTCGGAACACAAAGGAGGCCCACATGATTGACGCAACACGAAGGAAAGAGATACTGAAGCGGGGGAAACCCAATCCTCCGTGGAGAGGGGAACCGCTTCTGGGCAGCATATACGGCGAAGAGGAAGTGGAGGCGGCCGTCAGTGCCATCCGCATCGCGATGGATGTCAGTGTCGGATTCGGATTCTCGGCGCAGCATATCGTCGACTTCGAGAAAGCCTTCGCTCAATATGTCGGGACAAAACACGCGGTCGCGATTAACAGCGCCGGTCCCGGTCTCGACATGGTCATGCGGTACTTGAAACTTCAGCCGGTTGAGGAAGTGATTGTCCCAGCGATCAATTTTATGGCCGCGCCACTGGCGGTAATGGGGGTCGGCGCGAAAATTGTCTGGGGAGAAATCAACCCGCGTACTTTCCAACTGGACCCGAACGATGTGGAAAAGAAAATCACGCCCAAGACGCGGGCGATCTTTCCGGTCCACATGAACGGCTTGTCCGCTCCCATGGATGATCTTCTGGAGCTCGCAAGGAGATATCCACATGAGAAGCACGGTCCTCTGATGGTTGTGGGCGACTGCGCCCGCGCGTGCGGCGGCGGATACCGGGGCACCAAGATCGGCAAGAGGGGAGATGTAAATATCTTTTCTCTCCACACGATGAAGAACATCACCACCCTCGGCGAGGGCGGCATGATTACCACCGATGACGACAATATCGAGCGGTACTGCCGCTCCGTGCGGTTTTACGGTACGGAAACGGAGGACTGGGGAACCTCCAATGTGATAACCAGTGTTCAGGCGGCGGTCGGCTTGGTTCAACTGAACAAACTGGACGGGTTTATCGCGGCGCGGCGCAGGGTGGCGCATCGGCGTCATGAACTGCTCGAAGGAGTTCCGGAGATCACACTGCCGTTTGAGCCGGATGACTGTGAGCATAGTTTTTATCTCTATACCTGCCTGGTATGCAAAGAATGGGCGGGAGAGAAACGGGACACGCTCATCAAAATGATGAACGAGGAATTCGGGGCCGGATGTGTGGTCGCCAATCCGCCGGTGTACGAATTGCGGAAACTCGTTCGTGAATACACCGCCGGGCAGTCGTTGCCATTGTCGGAATCCATCGGCAAGCGCTTGTTCTGTGTTTCGCTTCATCCGATCATGACGGAAGAAGACAACGAGTACATCGCCGCGAGTCTGATTGAGTGTGTGGAGCGGTTAAGGAAGATGTAGTTGAATTGTGGAATAGACCTGAAAGGCCGGTTCCTGAGCTTGTCGAAGGGCCGGCCTGTTTTATTCGTTCCACCTGTAAATGAACCGAGATATTCTGCCGGAGATCTGTGGAAGAGAGAAAACCGCGTTCATGGAGCTATTTTCCCTCACCCCACCCCTCTCCCGACGGGAGAGAGAGAAGAGGGGGGCCTGTCCACCGGATGGGCGGTCCTTTGATGTTGCGCCCAATTCAATACCGAAACCACAGCGGGATAAACGTCTCCCACAGGATGGTTGAAGTTGCATCCGAATAAGT
>JAKPRU010000324.1 GCA_029557025.1 Candidatus Omnitrophota bacterium
CCCCGCCAAAATGCCTCCCGACTCATTTCCGCCATCGCACCTCTCCTCCGTCTCGTGCCACGGCGGGATTGTCTCAATAAAGGGGAAAACGCGGAAGATGCACTTCACCGGACGATTACAAACGAAGAACAGTTACCTTTCGGAAGGCGCCCCCATCGGTGTCCATCGCATTTCTGTTAGGGGGAGTTCGAAAGCACTAAAGACGGTTGTTGTTGACTATGGCTGGGTCGAAGAAGTCCCGCTTACCGTTATGGCTCACAATTCGCTGAACTGGCGCACCAATGATGCAAAAGATGCACTGGAGGACGCGACAAATAGAATCTTCCTAAAGGATGGATACCCGCGGGGTGGATCCATTCGCTCGCGGTATGAGGATGAACGGGACAGGAATTGCCCGATAGCGCTTGTTCTAGGGGGCTTCGGAAGCTTCACCGACACAGCAGTGAAGCCGGATGCAGAACAAGACAGATATCTGGAAATCAACAACGCTCAAGAGTTTGCAGAGATTACATCCAACTGGACGGATACTCACATAATAGTCTTTAGGGGGGCGTTCTATCATCCAGATATAGGCGGCACTCTCTACGAAGTCTCCTGGGCAAGAGGCCACTATGGAGGACTTGATGCACACATCTTCATGTCCGAGAATGTAGGCGATTTTGGGGAAACCCTTGGCCATGAATTTGGCCACTATTACGGGCACTTGGACGACTTAGTCGAATGCGAAGTGTGTGGCGGGACATACACTACTTGTGTCTGTACATGCCCGAATAGACTTAAGCGAGGCGAGTGCACTTGTGGTCACCAGTTTCCACATGTCGGGACGATTCCGGAGTACGTACACAATCTGTAATCGTCCGGTGAAGTGCATCTTCCGCGTTTTCCCATTTATTGAGACAATCCCGCCGTGGCACGAGACGGAGGAGAGGTGCGATGGCGGAAATGAGTCGGGAGACATTTTGGCGGGGGCATGTGGAACGGTGGCGTGCAAGCGGGGACTCGATTCGGGGGTATTGCCGTGGGCAGGGGATTTCGGAGCCGG
>JAKPRU010000331.1 GCA_029557025.1 Candidatus Omnitrophota bacterium
AATCTTTCACCGGCGATGCTGTGAACTCAACGACATTCTCCAGCATTGGGCGCTCCAGTTCCATGCCGGATTTGTTCGCATCAAAACGGATCTCCTGAACCCAATCGCGTGGTATGCCCCGAACTCCCATAGGGTCCTCGATCAGAAGCAATTCGCCACGGTTGGGCGGTGGGGGCGGCGGAATGATTTTTTCCTCGCGCGGAAGGATAAACGGTTCATCGCTCCGCTTGGGAAGGCCCCGAATGGTGACCCGCTGCCAGACATCCTGGATTTTGAGATCCACCGTGTTCCCGATATTGGCTTCGAGCAGTTCCTGGACAGTGGCGGCGGGGACTTTCCTGGTGGTTTCGGATTGCGTGGCTCTTACATCGATCAGAGTGATGGTTTCCGGCCAGCTGATCCAGAAACTGCCGAGTGTGGCGTCCGGCAAGGGACGGACCCGGTAATGCCCGGCGGCTTCGGGCAATTCCACCTGCGCGGAGACCAGCCCCACACCATTTTTGAACATGGCGACTTTGACCGGCTTCGCGGTCAGATCGACGACGGTCTGTTCCTCGGCGAAACATACGCACGCGACGAACGACAGAACAGCGGTGACTTGAACAACGGCTTTCATGGTTCACCTCCGGTGGGTTTGGATTGTTGGGATATCTATCCCCATCATAGAACGATTCGACGGTGGAGAAGTGTTATTCCCGGTTTAATTGAGTGAAGTTTTTAATCTTCTGAACGGATTGGTCAACTGGAAAGCTCATCTGTGATTTGTTGTATTGTTCAGTAGATTTTTATGAGATTTCCCGTCGATAATTCATTTCTGTCCGTGTTAAAACCTGCAAGGTGACAGAGTCGATTCGGAGTGCGTATCGGATTTGAGCGGGGAGATTCGCCGCCGGCTCGGTGAGAACATCTGAGACCGCCATTGCCCTCCGCTCCAATTACTTTTACAGTTTGCAAGAATAACTATTGAGCAGTCCTCTTCAAATCAACCAATCAATCTCTGGACATCATTGTCTAAGCAGGAGTGGTGGGAATTGAGACGTTTTTTGATTTGGATTGTCTTGTGCTTCTTTGGTTTATGCGGCCTGGCTGGGACATCTCCGGTTTCTCCGAAAAATGTGATTATCATGATTGGGGATGGGATGGGATTCAATCATGTTGAGGCGGCAAGCCTGTATCAATACGGGCATTACAAGGGCCAGATATACTGGACTTTCAAACAGCTCGCCGCATGTACCTACTCGCTCAATAATCCGGACGGATATAAGCCGTCTATCGCGTATCGGGATTTCGCGTATTTTCTGGCAGGTCCCACCGATTCCGCGGCCGCCGCAACAGCGCTGTCCACGGGTCAGAAGACCATGAACGGCATGTTGGGGATGACGCCGGACGAAAAGTCCTTGCGTCATATCATGGAGGATGCCGAGGTCATGGGGAAGGCCACGGGAGTTGTTTCCACCGTTCCTTTTGCCCATGCCACCCCGGCCGGCTTTCTCGTGCACATTTCAAGCCGGGGAAAGTACCCTGAGATCGCACAACAAATGCTGTGGGACAGCGCCGCCGAGGTCATCATCGGCGCGGGCCATCCCTGGTATGATGATGATGGCCGCCAAGTGGGGGGATTGGAGGCAAATCGATTCGAGACGCCACAGAAATACGACCGAGTGGGTGGACTGGAGAGCTGGAAAAAGATCATGAATGGGGAACCGGGAGCCGACTGTGACGGTGACGGCACCCCCGATCCGTGGACCCTAGTACAGTCTCGACAGGAATTGCGCGATGTGTCCGAGAAAGACACGCCCAAACGTCTTTTGGGAGTGCTCACTGTCTACAACACTCTGCAGTGTTCCCGATCCGGCGATGTGAAAGCGCCTCCGTACAAAGTTCCCTTATTGGAGACCTCTCCCACAATGTCGGAGATCATGGCACCCGCGTTGTGTGTGCTCAAACAGGATCAAGATGGATTTGTGCTGATGGCAGAAGGGGGCGCCATTGACTGGGCCTCTCATGGCAACCTGTCCGGCCGGTTGATCGAAGAACAGGTTGATTTCGACAAAGCGGTGGAATATGCGGTAGAATGGATCGAAAAACACAGCAGCTGGGATGAAACCTTGTTGATCATCACTGCCGATCATGAGACGGGATATCTGACAGGGCCAAGGTCCGATCCCGTTTGGCAGCCGTTGGTCAATTACGGCGTCGGGAACCTGCCCGGCATGGAATGGCACGGCAAGGGTCACACGAACCAGCTGGTTCCCGTGTTTGTCAAAGGAGCCGGTGCGGAAACCTTTGTACAGCGGGCCACCATGATCGATCCCAGCGTAGGCGCCTATATGGACAATACCGCGATTCCCAACACCGTTCGGGAACTTTGGAAGAGAGCCACTCCGTGAGAGGGACACAGCGCCTTGTCCCGCCGGAGGAGGCGACGGAGGGGGATTTACATGCGTATCGGGTGAGATCGGAGTGAGCCTACTCCGACTTCGATTCCGCTTCGCCCTGGTCATCAAGTACGGCAGAAATTGTCGCTTTTTGTACCTCGACCTTTACATTTTCCTTGGCGACCTCGGCAATCTTTAATACGACAACGGCATCTTTTACTCCGACCACGGTTCCATAAATCCCACCGGCGGTAACGACCCGGTCGCCCTTCTTGAGCAGACTGAGACGCATCTGGTGCTTCTTGCGCTGTTGCTGCTGAGGACGAATCAGCAGGAAGTAGAAAATACCGAAGATCGCGATCAGAAGAATAATCTGATCCATGAATCCACCGCCCGGGGCGGACGTGGGCGTACCGGTTGTGTCTTGAGCATACGCGAGAGCGGCAAACAGACCGAGCATTCAGTCGGCTCCTTCCGATTTGAGGTTTTGTAGATAGTGCACGATTTCTTCCGGTTCGGGCAACCGTCCCGGTCCCGTTCCGCCCGACGCGAGTTCCCCTTCTGCGGGCAGCATAACATCATAGCCCAAATCCCGGAGGATTTTCACGTTTCGTTGAACAACCGGGTTCGCCCACATCTGATGGTGCATGGCAGGGACAAACACGAGGGGGCATTTCAGCGCAAGAATCAACGTGGACAGCAGATCGTCGGCCATTCCGCAGGCCGCCTTGCCGAGAA
>JAKPRU010000338.1 GCA_029557025.1 Candidatus Omnitrophota bacterium
GGCCGCCCGCATCTCGAACGCAGCCGGAGTGCCACTTTCCCTTTCCGGTTTGTGCTTGTTTCTGGCGGGACTTTTGGACCTCGGTTCACAACTCACTTCGCCTCCTTACCCAAGGGCACAAACGCCCCTACAAGAAAAAAATGCTGATGGAAAAATTCCCCGACTATCCGGATTACCGGAAACGTTTCTATAGACTCATCCCCTTCATCCGCTGAATGGTCACACCGCAACTTGTAATATTTACTGCCTACTTCAATCGCCAGCCGAGCTACAATACTATTGTTATCGCGGTATAAGCATTCCCTTTTCGGAATCATCCCCCCTCATATCTTCCATCCCTCGCGGTAGTGCATCTGGACGAAATCATTCGCCTGTGCGAAGTTGGTGACCCTCATGTTCTCGCCGTCCCACTCAAGCTTCCTGTTCGGATATTTGATCGCGAGATTCCCCATAACCACAGTCTCGGTCAGCGGACCCGAGTAGTCGAAATTCGAACACGCTGGTTCTCCGCCCTTGCATGCGGCCGCCCAGTTCTGTTCATGGTTGCCCTCAATCCTCGGCAGAACCTTGGGCGGCATGTTAAAATATTTCATCTTCCATGTGGGAAGAAGCGTGGGATAGTCGCCGTAAGTACCACACATGAGTTTTCCGCGTGTCCCTTCAAATATCACGCCACTCCCCCCCTGTCCCATCTGCTCGTCCGGCGCGAGTTCTTCAGGACGGGCTGGTTGAAGACCGCCATCGTACCATACAATTTCCACAGGAGGCATCCCAAGACGGGCCGGAAATTGATAGTGTATGATGGAGGCGTCGGGATAGGTCTCGTTATTGACCACTTTTTCCCATTTCTTTTCCGGGCTCACGAAAGTCGAACAGCTCCCCTCGACGCTGACGGGATAGCGCAGTTTGAGCGCCATGAACACTGGATCCAAAATATGGCAGGCCATGTCACCGAGGGCCCCTGCGCCGAAATCCCAGTATGCGCGCCAGTTGAACGGCAGGTAGTTTGGATGGTAATCACGGTACGGTGCGGGACCGAGCCAGATATCCCAACTCAGCGTATTCGGCACCGGGGGTTTGTCAGCCGGGCGGGTCGCGATTCCCTGCGCCCATACCGGGCGGTTCGTCCATGCATGGACCGTATGGACGTCCCCAATGGCGCCGCTCCATATCCATTCGCATATCTGGCGGACCCCTTCACCGGAGTGCCCTTGGT
>JAKPRU010000349.1 GCA_029557025.1 Candidatus Omnitrophota bacterium
AGCTGATCGAATGGCCTGAAGTCGTTACGGAAGGTGCGACTCTGGAGGAATGCCGGGAAATGCTGCACGACGCGCTGAGGGAGATGATCCTTGCATATCAACAACTGGAGAAGGAGATCCCGGTTGGGGGATCTCTGATTGAGCAATTGCCGGTCGAGGTCTGAGCATGTCCGTTAAAGGCGTGACCTCATTCGGTACTTGGAGAAAAATGGTTTTTATCTGCTTCGCGAAGATGGGAATCATTCCATTTACACAAACGGTTTTAAGGCGGTTCCCGTCAAGATACACAGAGAAATCGATCGAATTACGGCAAATGCGGTCTGTGAGCAGGCCGGATTGAAGCGGAATTTCTGAACTCTGAGACAAAATCTTGTCTGTGATTCCTGAAGGAGATCCCCTTATGCCCCATCGCGTCTTTCGCATTCTGATCCTGCAATCCCTCCTCATCGGATTCCTTCCCGGAACGGAAGCGGATACCGCATCTCCCTCCTTCCGAGTTCTCTCCGATCTGGAACCGGCGGATTACCTTGCTCTGGAAATCCCTGTCGAGTTGCCGCTGAAGGCTGAATCCCTGAAAGTGGGAGACAAGGCGATGGATCTGATTTACTCCGCACAGGAAGGGAAGTTGTACAATCAGCCGGTTCAAAAAGTCGGTGACCGGTGGATTACGCTGATTACCGGCGAGGCATTCGGGAAGGAATGCGTACTGGAACCTGTGTCTCAACCTGCAAAAAGCCCGTTCCGTTTCGATGACCGCAATGGGACCACACTCGAAATCCTCGAAGAGGAAAACTTGGTTCTCGGTTACAATTATGGGGATATACTTCCCGAAGGTGTCCCGGAAGACCGCCGCCGCTCCTGCTATGTGCATCCGATCATGGGGCTGGACGGGGAAACGGTTTCGGATGATTTCCCGAAGGATCATTATCATCATCGTGGCCTGTTCTGGGCCTGGCAGCGTGTCACCATCGGCGATAAGACTTATGATCCGTGGACTCTGGCGGGGATGAAAAGCCGCTTCGAGAAATGGGAGATTCGAGAAACCGGCCCGGTCTGCGCGGTCCTGGGGATTCGGGCAGGATGGTACATTCTGGAATCGGGAGTGAAAGCGGTGGATGAGCGTGCGCGGATCACGGTCTATCCTGCCGGGAAGGTAGGACGAATTGTGGATGTCGATCTGACCCTGGAGGCGCTCGGACAACCGGCCCGGATCGCGGGTGAGATCAAGAAAGGGTATGGTGGATTCAATTTCCGTGCCGCGCCGCGTTCCGAGCAGGTCATTACAACAGTGAACGGCGTGGTTTCGGAAAACAGCAACATGGTTCCGTCTCCCTGGGGCGATTTCTCCGCACTCTTCGAAGGCGGGGTGGGCTGGTCGGGAGTGTCTATTTTTCAAAATAATAAGAATCCGCTGTTTCCGTCCGGTTGGTGTCTGCGTCCCTATGGTTTTCTTGGGGTGAATTTTCCCGGCACAGAGTTTTTTGAATTGAAACCGGGCGAGCCGATTCACTTGGGATATCGAATATGGATTCATCGTGGTCAGGCGCAGCCGGGCAAGGTTAGCGCAGCCTGCGCGGTCTATCAAAATCCACCAGAATTAAAACAGTGCCGTTCGACAGGGGGGAAGTGAACGGAACCAGAAATTGGGAGGTTACTCTTTCAGCGAGATTTCGATGTATTGATCCAGATGGCTTTTCGTGAAGAGGCGGGCAAGGGATTCATTCACAAGGACCCTGAATTTTCTGTGTTTCCGGTCAACCTTGGACTGGGTCTGAACAACCGCTCCGATACCGAAACTGTCCATGTACCTTACCCCCGTAATGTCGAGGACAATGGTCTGTGCGCCGCTTTCCAGCACCTCATCTAAGTGACGCTCCAGCCCCTTAGCATTGGAGACGAGGACATCTCCCAGCACGGAAACCGTGCAGTGGTCATCCTCATGGTGCACCTTCACAACAAGACCTTCGATTGACATTGGCTGCCCTCGCTTCAGGAACAATCGACCTGGATGGCCCCGATTATCCACATCCGACTACCCCGTGTCAAACAAAATGTATTCCCTTCGCCTGGATTCTTTTTTGCCATTTCCGGCGGACCTGCAACACCGGGTGACTGGCCAAATGTAAAAAGTTGTCACATTTTCCAACTTCTATTCGGTCTTTGCTACTTAAGAAGCAGGGAGGAACAGGCAACCTCTGTCGGTTCATAGAACGGGGGTCCTCCCGGGGAGGTTCAAAAATGTCCTTTGAAGGGATCAATTTCAAACGGTTGCTTCATGGCGCGAATGATACTCCGCTCACGGTGGAAGAAGAGCGGAAATTGATTCGTCGGTACCGTCGAGGCAGCAAGAAGGCCCGGGATCGGCTGATCGAGAGCAACCAGCGATTCATTATCCGTCTCGCGCTCCGGATGCGCGGCCAGGGATTGCCGCTGGTTGACCTGATCCAGGAGGGCAACTTGGGACTGATCGAGGCGCTGGAGCGGTTCGATCCGGGTCACAACTGCCGGTTGATCTCGTACGCGAGCTGGTGGATACGGCTCTACATGCAGCGGGGAATCGAATACAAATCTCGGCCGGTCAATATCCCGGTCAACAAAATTTCCCTATTGAAGAAAATCAAAAAATTCGAGCACACGTTCTCGAAAAGCAACGGGCGACTGCCGACGCTGGAGGAAATCTCCGCAGAGATAGGAATACCGGAGAACAAAGCCGAATCCATTCTGGCGTTATCC
>JAKPRU010000366.1 GCA_029557025.1 Candidatus Omnitrophota bacterium
GTTGCATACCAGCGCCAACCGGGTTTGCGGACCTGGTCACTGATCTCGACCGGCGCGGACCAGGTTATTCCGTCATCGGAACTCTTTGTGACCCACACCGAGCGCGGCGGAGCGGTTCCGTTGAGAATGTGATCGCCGTTCGCCGTTCCCACGTTCTTGCAAAAGAGAAGGATGATGTTTTCGCTGCGCTTGTCCACGATGGGGCACGGATTTCCGCAGGTATTGCCGCCATCGTCCACAATCACCTGCACGGTTTCCCAGGAGTTCCCATTATCCACGCTTCGGCGCATGAGAAGATCGATATCGCCCGAATCGCTCTGACTGCCTTTTCGTCCTTCGCAGAACGCGAGCAGAGTCCCCTTTTCGGTAATGGCCAAAGCGGGAATGCGGTAGGTATGATATTTATCTTTGCCGGATTCGAATAATTTGATCAAGCGGATGGCGGGTTCGGCCGTTATACTTGCAGAGATTGTCAGAATCATTAAAAGCAGGAAACACAATTGCCGCACAATAAGGACCTCCATTGGTGTCTGGGATTTTTTGAGGATTGTAGCACGTTGGAGGCTGAAGAAGAGGAGGGACATGACGATTAAGAATTAAAAATTAAAAAGTGAGGAGGGGAAAAGGGATTTGGAGAAGAGAAAAGGGATAGAAGGAATGGAAAAAATGGAAGGGGCGGAAGGGGGTAATCGGAAAAGGGATGTCAAATGATTTGAACCTGAGTAAAAGGGGACAAGATGCTTGTCATCCCCGGCTGGGGTGATGTAGAATTAAGATGTTCCGGTTGGGAGGCCAGGATTTTGCGGCAGTGTCCCGGAGGAAAACCATGCAGATTGAGAAGGTCGAAAAAGGAAACACCGTGGTTTTGAGACTGACCGGTCGTGTGGGATTCGAGGATGTATCCACGTTGCAGACGGCTCTGAATCGCCTGATCGCCAAAGGCACCACGCGATTCCTGATTGATTGTCAGGGGATGGACAGCCTGGACAGCTCCGCTCTCGCCACTTTCCTGAACACCTACAAGCGAATCAAGAATGGCAGGATCGCCTTTGTGCATCTGTCTCCGCATGTGGATCGTGTGTTCCGTGAGACGCATCTGGACGAGGTATTTCCGATTTATTCCTCGGCAGAGGATGCCATGGCGACGCTTGGCGGTGCTTGATTGAAAGGCTGGGAGGCTCCTTTCTTGATGAACTCTTCCGCAAAGGGATTCTGTTCTTTAGAATACGCAACACAAAATGCGGTGACGGAGACGAGTACGGTTAGTTGGGCCGACAGAGAAGAAAGGCCGTGGCTGAGAGCCTTTCCCGGAACCCGCTCGCCGGAAAACCTCTCCCGAGCAGCGCACCGAACCCGGAGAGACCGGCAGTAGGCTGCGACGGTAAAGTCCGGCCGTATAACAGGACGGGGCATAGCGATGCCCACTGAGCGGGTCGGTGGTGTGAACCCCGGCCAATGAAGGTGGAACCACGGAGGCTCCGGCTTTCGTCCTTCAGGCGGACCGGGGCGTTTTTATTTTTAAGCCCGGACGGAATTGACAACTGTTCAGGGTGTTTCAGAAAGGAGATTACGGCTATGCCGAATGCCCAGCAAAACCGGACGGATCGGGATGAACTCTGGAAACTGCGCCATTCCGCCGCGCATATCATGGCGCAGGCGGTTCAACGTGTCTTTCCGGAGGCGAAGTTCGCCATCGGGCCTCCGGTCGAGGATCCTCCGGGATTCTACTACGACATGGAACTGCCTCGATCCCTCACCACGGACGATCTTGCGGAAATCGAAACACGAATGCAGGAGATTGTCCGGGAGAACCATCCTTTTGTTCACGAGGAATGGGACAGGGAGAAGGCGCTCGACTTTTTCAGGAAACGCGGCCAGACCTATAAACTGCGACTGATTGAGGAGAAAGCCGAAGAAAGCGTCGGGGATACGGTGCATGTTTTCCACAGCGGCGAGTTTACCGATCTCTGCAAGGGGCCGCATGTTGCCTCAACGGGGGAGTGCCCGCATTTCAAGCTGCTCTCGGTTTCTGCCGCATACTGGAAAGGCGATGCCAAGAACGAACAACTCCAGCGTCTCTACGGAACTGCATGGAAGACGAAAGAAGAACTGGACTCCTACCTGCGCCAGCGTGAGGAAGCACAAAAACGCGATCACCGCAAACTGGGTAAGGAGCTTCTTCTGTTCGAGCAGCATCCCGTTGCGCCCGGCGCGTTCTTCTGGCTGCAGAAAGGAACCGTTCTCTATAACATTCTCTCGGAGAAATCCAGGCAATTCCATCGACGCCAGGGCTACATGGAAGTTCGGACACCGCTGGTTTATGAAAAAACGCTGTGGGAGATATCCGGGCACTGGGAGTACTACCAGGAGGATATGTTCACTTTCGAGCAGGGCGGACAGATATTCGGGCTGAAACCGATGAATTGCCCCGGGCACATGCTGATGTACAAGAGCGCGAAACGCAGCTACCGCGATTTGCCGTATCGGTATGCAGACCAGGGAGTTTTGCACCGCAATGAGCTCGCGGGGGTGCTGGGCGGATTGACCCGGACACGCCAGTTCTGCCAGGATGACGCCCATATTTTCCTTGCCGAAGCGCAGATTGAAGATGAGATCGGGCGAATCCTTCAGATGGTCCATCGGATTTATACACCATTTGACTTGCCCTATTGGGCGAAACTCTCCACTCGCAATCCCGAAAAAGCGATGGGCGAACCGGCCTTGTGGGATCGCGCGGAGAAAGCGCTCGAGAGCGCGATGAAAGCGCACGGCATGTCGTACGATATCCAACCCAACGAGGCGGCGTTCTACGGCCCGAAGATTGACTTCCAGGTTCGGGATGCCATCGGAAGAACCTGGCAGCTGGCGACAGTCCAACTCGATTTCAATCTTCCCGAACGATTCGATTTGACGTATGTTGACGCGGACAATTCCGAGAAACGTCCGGTGGTCATTCACCGGGCCATTTTCGGCAGTTTTGAGCGATTCATCGGCATCCTGATCGAGCATTACGAAGGCAAGTTTCCGGTATGGCTCTCGCCGGTGCAGGTCAAGGTTCTGACTGTAAGTACACCATCGGTGGAGTACGGACGGAAAGTGTTTGAATGTCTCGACCTGGCCGGGATTCGGGCTGAAGCGGACTTGGGAGATGAGAAAATCGGTGCCAAAATCCGAACGGCCCGTCTCGAACGAGTGCCGTATATGCTGGTGATCGGTCAGAAAGAAGAGGAATCGGAGACGGTCTCTGTTCGCAGGCGCGAGACAGGCGACGAAGGTCCGCAGCCATTGCAAGCTTTTATTGACCGGATTCTGAAAGAGGGGGAAATGGAGTTTTAGGGGGGCAGCGGTGCCAAAAGGAATGGGACGAATGGAAGCAGCACGGGCATCTCGCCCACGGCCATTTTGAGAGACAGGTTCTGAAAAAATATACTCAGCATCTTCGGACAGGAGGAACAGGACATGCCGCGAAAGAGAACGTGTGGACGAAGGGATTTTATGAAGACCGCCGGAAAGTCGGCCCTGCTTTTGGGGCTGGCTCCGATGATTGTGTCCAACCGAGTTCTGGCGCAGAACAAGGATTCGGCCCTAGACACGATTGTTGTGGGGGTTGTCGGACTGGGATGGAGAGGAATGGACCTGCTGCACGATGCGTTCCGGTGCAAGGAATTGCAGGTGGGCGCGGTTGCGGACGTGGATCGATCATTCCTGCTGAGAGGGATGAAGGAATGCGACGATTTTTACGGGATCGAACGAAAGGAAATACAGGGAGAGGGCGGCAGTGCTCGTCTTGCACCCAAGGTTCCCAAACAGGTAGACGGGTATGAGGATTACCGCCGGATTCTGGACCGAAGCGATATTGACGCGATGATTATTGCTGTGCCGGATCACTGGCACGGGCTGATAGCGGTGCAATCCTGCGAGGCGGGCAAGGATGTCTATTGCGAGAAACCCCTGAGCCTGGTGATCGAGCAGGGGCGAAGAATGGTCCGGGCGGCCCGCGCGAACAACCGTGTCTTTCAGGTGGGCAGTCAGCAGCGGTCCAACGACAAGTTTCGTCTGGCCTGCGAGGCGGTTCGCAGCGGACGAATCGGGAAGATCTTGAAGGTCGATGTTTGCATTGAGGGATCGCCCCAGCGGACAGCCGTTCCCGATGAACCCGTTCCTCCGGGATTGGACTGGGATTTCTGGCTGGGCCCGGCCCCCTATGTTCCGTACAATCCCGAACGCGCGCGAGTAAACTTCCGGTGGTTCTTTGATTATTCCGGGGGAATGGTTACCGATTGGGGCGCCCATCACCTTGACATAGCCCAGTGGGGACTGGGTACGGATCTCACCGGCCCGCGATTCGTTGAGGGCACGGGCGAAACGTCTGCCGGTTTCTACGAGACCTTGACCTCGTGGGATGTTACGTTCACTTATGCGAACGGAATCCCCGTCCATTTTTACAATGGCAAGCACGGCATTACATTTTTCGGAGAGAAAGGCCAGATTTTTGTGAAGCGAGGTGAGATCAAAGCAACCCCGGAAAAGGTTATTGCGGAACCGATTCGATCCGATGAGGTGCGCCTGTATAGAAGCGACAATCACATGCAAAACTGGGTGGATTGCATCAAATCCCGTCAGCTGCCGATTACCGATGTGGAAATCGGGCATCGGTCGGTGACGTTATGTCACCTGGCGAATATCGTCTGTAAACTGAAGCGGAAGTTGGAATGGGATCCGGATAAGGAAATGTTTGTGCATGATCGAGAGGCCAATCAGTTTCTTGAGCGGCCGATGCGTGAGCCTTGGCATTTCTGAACGGCTGACCGGAGAGGTTGTGCCGTTTTTGTTAGAGAATCCGTGAGGGGGCCGGTTCTTGAGTTTGTCGGAAGACCGGCCCCTTTTCATAGTATCAGGGCGGATTTGACCGGATACCCGGAAAGGCTGGTCTGGTGGACTCATTATATTGGCAACCGCTTCTTTCGCGACCTGCTGAGGGACGTCATGCTTTTGTGCGTGCGTTGGTGAGCCGATATCCGGGGCTGATCGATTCGCTGACCGAAGCGATGGCGTACCTGGACCGGATCGAGGTCGCAGGGGATTCGCAGAGCGGCTATCAGGTTCGTGTAGTGGAGGAAGAAGACGAGCGGATGCTGCTGCCGACGGATCGCCTGGAGGATCGTCGTGCGGCGCAGGTAGGCGCTTTGAGAAAAGCGGTGACGGGGGGTGCCCGCCTGGTAGTTCTGTCCGGAGTCGGGATCGGGGATATATGTCGCGAGATTCTGCGCTTGGGGGGCGAATATTCAAATGTGGGATTTCTGGTTGTTGAGCCGGAGTTGGTGCGTGTTCTGATTGCGGCCACTCTGTTCGACCTGGTTTCCCTTGCGCAGTCCGAGAATATCTTGTGGGCGCTGGGTCGGAATGCGGTGGATGAGATGGTGTCCATCTGCCGCAAGAACTACCTGTATCTTGTTCCGCCGGACAAATGGGCGTACATGCTGGGTGTGATTCCTCATGATGCGCAGGAAGCCGGGCAATACAGCGCGCTGGTATCTTCCCTGTCGCAGATGCTTGAGCCGGATCAGGATGCGTTTGAGCAAGCCGTGGAGCAGTTCATCAATCGTCGGTTCCAGTCACGTGGACTGGTCTGGTCGTATCATTCTCCCAAAGCCTACATTCACTTGCCGTTATTGAGAGCCTTGCTGAGGGGATTTGAAGAGAGAGGCTGGCGAACCTGCTGCGAGCTGGTCAAAGAGGATTTTGCCGCCGGCCTTCGCCTTGCGGCCTCTATGATTCGATCTGTTCCCGATCTCTACCTGTTCTTGAACGGCCCGTCCTCGGCTTTCCTGAGAGAAGCGGGAATATCTCCCAGTGCGGAACGGGATATCGCGCGATTTCGGGTGATTTGGATTGTGGACGATCTGACCGCATCGGGCATGGAGGATTTGCACACGGGTTATTCGCATTGGGACTTTGTTTTTTGTGCGGATCGGACATACATGCAGGCGATGCTGGGGTGCGGCGCGAGACGGGTGGCGTTTTTGCCTGCGGCGGCAGCGGTGATGCGGAAAGGTTCTCCCCGAAAAGACTGGAGCGCCCCCATTTCATACGTGGGCAGTATCCAGAATATGGGTCCGTATCTCCGCCGGTTGTCTGATCGGTCGCGGACATGTCTGCATCGTATTGCGCAACGGAAAGACCAGGAGCGGCGTATTCCATTCCAGCAAATCGTGCAGGATGAGGCTCCCCCGCAGTCCATTGTGGAGGAGTTGCGTCGGATCGCCGGTGAGTACCACGCGACTACGCCGAAGGGATTTGAGAGTCCCGACCGCATCCTGGATTTCTTTCTTTATGTGACAGCGACCTTCTTGCAGCGGAAACGTATTGTGGAATGCCTGCTTCCTCATGGTTTGAAAATCTTCGGTCCCGAGAGTTGGCTGGAAATCCTGGCGCCGGAATATCGCAGCCGATTCTGCGGACCGGTTCTGTTTGAACAGGTGGCGGACGTGTATGCCTCCGCCGATTTGTCGTTGAATATCCACAGTTACCAATGCCCGACCTGTTTGAATTCGCGCGATTTCGATGTGATTATGGCCGGGGGATGCCTGTTGGCGGATTGGGTGGAGGATTTCAGCCACGGATTCTTTGAGGAGGAAAAAGAGGTGGCGCTGTTCCGGTCCCACGCCGAACTACCGGAGTTGGTAAAGGCGCTGTCTTCCACGCCCGATTATCGCGATGCGATGAAAGTGGCCGCACGGGACCGATTGCTGCGGGAACATACCTACGCGCACCGGGCGGGGGTGATTTGTGAGACATTGGGGATCGAGTGACGCGGATCTGTGATCCGCCCCGTGTTCCGAAAATAAATCCTGTTGACCGTGAATTTCTTTCCTCTGTTTCACGTATAGATAGAAATAGTGAGCATCCCTCCGCCGGGCCGGTGATTGGGTGAAGAAAGTATGCTTCCCGCCCTTCTTTGCCAGGCAGGGACGCCTGGCCCACTGGTGGGACAGGCGTCCCTGCCTGTCGATGACCGAAGGGCTGCGACGTGGCGATCTCAGGCTCAGTCCCGGTTCCTGAGCTTGTCGAAGGGCCGGGACATCGCGTTTGAACGACGAGATTACCACGCTTCGCTCGTAATGACATTTGTGAGTGAGCTTTCTCAAGAGACTTTAATCAGGTATAGCACGCCATTGCCAAAAGGAGCAAAGTCCATGCGAAGAACGTCTGTCGTATTCAGTTCAATCGTCGTAATTCTCCTGGGTCTCTGTGTGTCTGCCTGCATATCCTCTTACAAGTTCAGTCATACCGAGGAGAAGGACTTTCAAGTTCCTGCAGCCGGAATCGCAACCGTTGACGCCCAAGCCACCAACGGCAGCGTCGGTGTCATTGCATCCGACACGCAGGAAATCAAGGTTCACGTAATCAAGGTTGTTCAGGCGACCACCCAGGAGAAAGCCGATGAATACGGCCCACAGGTGGTTGCCCATGTTGAAACCGAAGGCGATACGCTGAGAATATTCTATGAGGAGCCTAAAGGGATCAAGCAGATTCAGGTCAATGTGGCGTACGCCATCACCTGCCCGCCTGCCATCGCCATTCGTCTGCTGACCACAAACGGAAGTGCGAACGTAGTAGGGATCGAACGCTCCGTTTCGGCACAGACCACCAACGGGAATGTCGATCTGAAACGCTGCAAAGGGGCTGTGAACTTGAAAACAACCAATGGAAGCATTTCCGCAAGAATGGCAATGTTGGAGAAGGAAGCGGACTGTCTTACTACGAACGGAAATGTGCGAGTGGAAGTCGAAACCGGGATTGCGCCCATCCGTGCGGTGAGTACCAACGGTTCCGTCACGATTGTTCTGCCTCCCGATTTTTCGGGGCAGTTGGACGCTGTCACCACGAACGGTTCGGTCTCTTCCGAATTTGAAGTTACTATCGAGAAACGCTCCGACACCTGCCTGAAAGGTTCTGTCGGTCGGGGCGGCGATGTCAACGTGAAAGCCATAACCACCAACGGCAACGTGACGATCAAGAAGAGTGTTCCGGATGTGTGAGACAGGAACTGGGAGGGTGTTAATATGTCCAACGGATTCAACCGCCCTTGTATTCCCCCAAACCTTCAATTTCCCCCGATCTTCGGGGGGAAGCATGAGGCTGTACATTGGTGTCCCGGAGACAATTCCTCCCCTGAAGATCGGGGGAGGCCAGGTGGGGGTTGACAGGTTCGCCGGGTTCAAGCCCCTCCGCATTTGGGGGAAAGGATTCATGTGCTGACTTGCAGGGTTCGGCTGACGTGTTTCTTTGAACGGAAGCATCCTTATGCCATACTGTTCTGAGGAATTGGAATCTCAGAGCTGAAAGGGAGCCGGTCTCAGCAAGCGATTGTGGATAATTCCGAAACATCTCCCATGATGCAGCAATACCTGGAGATGAAGGAGCAGTATAAGGACTGCATCCTTTTTTTCCGGATGGGCGACTTCTATGAGATGTTTTTTGAAGACGCCGTAACGGCCTCGCAGATCCTGGAGATCACCCTCACATCGCGCAATAAAAACAAAGCAGGG
>JAKPRU010000397.1 GCA_029557025.1 Candidatus Omnitrophota bacterium
AATAAATCCTCCCACCATGGACCCGTAATGCGAATACCGGAAAGGTCTCCCGGCGGCATCCCCAATCGGACCCGGCCGGATAATTCGTCGGGCAAATCGCTTCCTGCCGGTTATGTCTGAAAATCTCCTCCACATGGTCCCCCGAAGCTCCCCCTCAACCTCTATTCCCACTTTACCGCTTGATGCGAATCAACACAAGTGCAGACGAAAATTAAACCTCCACCGCCTTGACACATTGAGAAAGTCATACATAATAACATAAGACCTCGGTCAACAAAAACCGAATTCATTCGCTCGGTTTATCCCGAATCGGAAAGGAGGTGCCGACCTCTCCAGGAGGAGTTGCGCGACAGCGTTTCGCAGTGCGTTCCACAGAACCTTTGGAACAGGGAAAGGAAGCATCGAAAGCACCTATCAAAAAAGGAGAACGACCATGAAAAAAGTGTTGGTATTCATATTCCTTGCTTTGACCGCTGCCGGAGCTTGGGCCGCCGATGACCCCACCACCCCGCCGTGTGAAACCATGGAGGAGGCCGGGCTTGTCGCCACGAATGCCATTTATCCCTTCATCACCCTGCCGGTCAGTCCGGGAACCCGCCACGCAACCGTCGGGGCATTGCCGAACGGCAACTTCGTCATCATCACAACCGGCGCCGGGACCAACCTGGCGGCGGTGGTCCTCGGTCCCCAAGGCAACATCGTGGCCGGGCCAAGCCCCGTGGTCCACGATGCCAACGGCCCGATCGGATTCCAAGATGCGACTTTCAATTGCGATGTCGGCGATCCTTGGCTGGGACTCAGCCGGGACGGCAGTGAGGTCGCGATTGTCTTTGAAACCGAAGGAGCGGAGACCAAAAAATTCACCAACGTGCTGTATCCCGACGATCCCGGATCCGTCTACTTGCAGCGTCTGCGTACCTCAGACCTCTCTCCCGTCGGTGAAGCCGTGTCGGTGTTTCCAGGTTCAGTAACCGCCCCCACACCGGATCAAACCAACTTCGGCTATTTCCCGGCGTCCTATATGCCGAATGGCAGCCTGATTATTCTCGCTCGCAGCAATAACCAGTGGGACTTGGCTCTTCGCGACGACGCGAAAGGTCGGATCCAGTCCGGGCGTCTTGCCATCATGACCATCATCAACAGCAATGCCACCCAAGTCGTGGTGCCTCCACGAATCGTCGGCAGGGAATACGGTTACGATCTGCTTGCCAACCCCAACCAGTGGAATGCCGAGCCGGGCCGGGGAACCGTGCCTTACGCCGATGGTTGCGTCATTTACCTGGACGGCGCGCATGGATGGGCGACAGTCGATCAGAACGGTAATGTCGGACAATGGCGTGAATTCAAATGCATCCAAGCCAATGGTACCGAGTGGACTGATTGGGGTGACGGAAACCAGGGCGCATTGCTGACGGATGGGAAATACAGAACCGGCCGAACCTCTGCAAATCCCGATCCCGCGTCCGTCTTTGTTTACGACATCCCCAGTGGACAGCGCATCTTTTCCACTCCCGTTACCATTTGGGAACTTCACCCGACAGGGCAGCGTTCCTTCGGTGGGATGAATCCAAAAGGCGAAACCTTCATGATCTGGCATGAGCCGGGCTACTTGGGAATAAACACCGCCGCGGGTCGTTTCGTCTCCGCCGATGGCGTGCCTTATGGCAAATCCTGCTTCATCGTTATGGAATCCGGAACTGATGCCGGTGGCGGAGTCCAGCATGAGCGTGGTCAGTGCGCTTTCGGCAACAGCGGTGCGATTTTCATCTCACATGATGCCGCACGTCCGGGCCGCGCCCCGGGCGCAGAAGGCACGGAGGTTGTCGCACGAATCTTCCAGAATCCCTTCGGAACTCCCGTAACTAGCTGGGAACTGCACTGATTCCGGCTGATTTTTTCCTCGGTATTCTTCAGGGCCGGTCCTCGCCGAAGGATCGGCCCTTTTTACGTTCAATTCACAACATCCCCACCCCTACCCGGAAAATTCGCAAGAACCCCCACCCCTACCCTCCCCGTAAACAGGGAGGGAGCAAAAATGGACAAATGCGTCTGGTTTGTTCCGAATTCTTCCCCCCGTTTACGGGGGGATTGAGGGGGGTATTCCTATCCCACTTGGCAAATTCAGGCTCTTTGTATCCCTTCGTGTCTTCGTCTCTTCGTGCCTTCGTGGTTCACTCCACTCTGTCTATTGGGGGTTTTCGATTAAATGGGAGGATTGCGTTTGAACGCTTTCAGGCAGGAACCCAATCACGCAATCTCAAAAGACATCTTCAAACGGCTCCGAAGCGCCTCCTGCGCCGCCTGCCGAACCCGTCGCTCGGGATCCTGAAGAAACGGCATCAAGGCACGAATATCCTCCTCCGTCCCTTTCTTGCCGATTCCACGCACGGCCATTTGACGAACCGGGCCCCGCGGATCGTTCGCCCCACGACGAAGGTACGGAATCAGGTTGGGAGTATCGGTATTGGCAACTACCCACAAGGCGCTCGCCTTCTTCCACTCATCCGGCTCCTCCAACATACGGATCAGTTCGCTCTCATATTCCTTGTGTCCCCATGAAATCAACTTCTGCAGTGCGTTCGCTCTCTCACGGTTGAATTCGCTTTTGACCGATCGTTTCAGAATCTTCAGCATTCTCTCGGAACCGTTTTGCTCCGGAAGAAGCTCGACGGCATTGGCGCGAACCCGGGGATCGCTATCCTCGTAAAATCCCTCCAAAAGGCCAAAGCGCTCCTTCCCGTCTTCAATCCGACGATATCCCATAATCGCGGTTGCCCGCACTTTCGGATTCGGATCCCGCGAAAGCCTCTGAAACTCCCCCAGCGCACCCAGCAGATCGCGCGAGTAAAGAATCTTGATGTACTTGATTCGGTCTCGTTCATCTGATGAAGAACCCAGATAGGAAATCTCATCAAAGAAATCCGGCTTCATCCTCACCAGCTGCCGGATGATCTTCTCCCGTTTCACTCTCGGTATATTATCGAAATCACGCAGCAAATTATCCCGAAGAATCACATAAATGGTCGTCATCACACCCCGCCGGACCTTGGGCCGCTTGCTCCGGGTCAAATGACCGATCTTCTCTAGAACCCCCAAATCTCCCTTCTTGCGGATATACCGCAAAGTCGCCAGCAATACCTGCTCATCCGTCTCCGTCAGGAATTGAAACACCTCCTTCTGTAACGGCAACGTCTCGCTCTCCCCCAAGATTTTCAACACGCGAATTCGAATCCGGGAATCGTCCAAATCCAGACACCGATGCAGAAATGCAAGGTTCTGCTCCGCGCCGACTGCCTCCAGCAAATCAAACAAAACAATCCGCTCCGGCGGACTCATGTGCTTAATCAATCCCTGGAACTCCACCAGAATCTTGTAATGCTGCATCACAAAGGCAATCCTCACAAAATCCTCCCGTTCCATCCGACGCAAGGCATCCAGGTGATAGTTCACATCATCCCCGCTGTTCCGAACCGCGTGCGCGATAAACTGCGTCAGTCGCTCCAGAATCCCTTCATCCAGCTGCAGCAACCCCCGATAAAGAATCTCCAGCGATCCCTCTTTGCGCAGACGCACAAACTCTTCGTGCAGAACCGTGTACTGCGGCAGCTCCAGGGAAAGATAAATGTTCCAAAAACGATCTTCATCAAGCGGCGCACACTTGATAAAAAACTCGACAGCCTGGAAACGCGGAGATCGACGAGAGGCATATAAAGGCTCGGAAAGAACCCGCAGCGCCCTTTCAATTTCCTCGCCCGGGATATCTTCGTGCTTCTTTCTCTCTATGGCGCCCGCGATTACACGGTCCAGGCATCGACGGGTTTCGTCAATAACGGATTGGTGGTAATCCTCCAGACCCGCCACCAGCAGATGCACAATGTCCAACCGACCGCTCTTAGCGATCAGCCGAATCACTCCAGCCCGCACCTGCCACATCGGACAACGCAACTCCGAAACCAGCAAATCAAAACTGACCTCTGTGCGGTCCAGAACCTCCCACGCCCGTTCCCGCATCTCTCGGTCCTCATTCCCGAGCTGCCAGATCAGCAATCGCTGCCCCCACCGCCCCACACCGGGCGCAGAAATGGCATCGAGCGCCTCCCATTGCTTGTCCTCGCCCCATTTGCCCCAAAGCGTCTGAGACAAACGGTCCGCACGCCCCGAGTCAAGCGGACGATCTCGTGAGAACGGATTCAGCATCCCTGGGTCTCTCCTGTTAAAATCACCCTCAAGCCCATGCGGATGTCGCCGCCAACGTCAGGCAGGTCAGGTAAGTATACCTGTTCCAGCACCAGCAACAATCCTCCCAAACAGCACACTATAGCACAGTGTATCTTCACACTCAATCTATTATCGACATCGGAAAATGAGATTTTACAGGTAGATAGAAATGACCCTTCTACAACCCAAAACACCCGATATCGCAACAGTCCGGTCTCTCCCCCATGCCTCCTCTGTCCAAAACCATACACCCCATTGCCCATAAGTCCTATAACTTTATAATAAACAAAATGAGGCATTTGTCAATAAGGAAATTACATTGCGCCTCATTTATTTAACTTTAACTTCAATAAACCCGGCAGAAGAATACTCAGCAAAAAACCGAACGCGCCTCTTCACCTCCCAATGACACTCGAAGAATGCGCGATGTCACGAAATCGCGATCACGAACAGACAATATACCCTCTATCTGCGCTTCCCACACACTTTGTGGCGGAACGTGGATTCCACCTCTGAACGCGAGTACACGACGGATTTTTCGTATCGCCCGACGAATTTCGCCCGCCGAAGCCATGCTTTCACCCGCAAACGGCGTAAATGCCTTCGGAACCCATGGCGACACGATGCACGTAATCTTACATCCCCCGCCCACCATGAAAATTCGCTCAATCTCCCGACAACACCCGATAATCGCATCAATTTCCCCCTCCAAATCACGATTTGGGGTCCCAATCAGCCAATAAAACCTCAATTTCGAAAACCCCACCTTCCCCGCTCTCTCCACCGCATCAAACAAAACCAAATCCTTGATCGGCTTCCCCAGATCCCTGCGATGCTGTTCATCCCCCGATTCCGGCGCCAGGGTAATCGTCTGATTTCCACCCTTGCGCAGAAGAGCCAGAAGGTCATCCGTCAAACGGTCAGCGCGTAATGAGGAACACGAGAAGGAAAGTCCTTTACCGACCAGGTATTCTGCAACTTCAGTCAAATCCGGGTGATCGGAAACGGCTGCGCCCATCAACCCAACTTTCCGAATGCGATTTCCATATTCATTCACAAGACCACATATACTTGAACCGGAGCGGAATCGCACTTGCCCAACACGGTGCGAAACCAGGCAGAACTTGCAGCGGTGACTGCACCCGCGACTTACCTCAATCAAGAACGCCCCGCCAAACTCATCATCAGGTGTCAGAAACAAGCTGTGACAGGGGCATGTTTCCAGGTCTGTCACAACAGGATAGGCAAGCGCGAAGCGGTTTTCCGCGAACCCCAGCGGTGGAACATAAAGCCCCTCCTGCTCTGCCAGTTTCTCCAGTCGGGACTTTCGATTCAGGTCTTTGGCGCTGATAGCCGCTGCGATGTGGGGAATAACCATCTCGCCTTCGCCGGTGCAAATCACATCTGCGAACTCCTCGGCAAGCGCAGGGTTTGCAGCGACACCCAGCCCACCCACAAGAACCACCGGGCATTGCTCATCCCGATCCCGCCACAAGGGGGGGATTCCCGATCTGTTGAGGTGGCGCACGATATGAAGAATGTCCGGTTCGTAGGTCAGCGAATAGGCCACCAGCGGAAAGCGAAAGATCGGCTCGCGCATTTCGAATGATCGCGGATCGGTTTCTGCCTCATCGTAGAAGGCCCGCTGCACCGAAAGCCCCGCATCGGCGAAATGACGATAGACCTGGTGCAATGCCAGCGAACTCATCCCCACAGAATAGGAATTCGGATAAATCAATACCGCACCGGGACCGGTTTGGCTTTGAGGCGGAAGAAGACGAATTTCCTTATCCGGCGAGTGATTCTTCATAGGCAGAAAACATCGGCGGTCCCGAACAGAAAAAGAAGGATACTGACAATTCCGTTTACACTGAAGAAAGCAACATTCAAACGGGAGATATCGTTTGGACGCACGATACTATGCTGCACCACAAGCGCAAGGGCGAACAACAGCCAGCCGATCCAGAACAGGAGCCCGAGTGACATGACCCATCCGAACAGCGCCACCAACGGAGCGCTGAATGCATGCAGATATTGCGAAATGCGAAGCGCACCGGCTTGACCGAATCGGACTACCACCGAATGAAGACCTGTTTTTCGGTCGAAATCCTCATCCGCAAGCGCGTAAATGATATCGAATCCCGCCACCCAACACAGCACACCTGCCCCCAGAATAACGGGCGGAAGGTCCAGGCTGCCACGGACAGCGATCCAAGACCCGATAGGGGCCATGCCGAGCGACAGCCCTAATACCACGTGAGATAAAGCCGTAAACCGTTTCGTGAACGAATACCCCAGTAACACAATCAGAACCACCGGAGACAAAGAAAAAGCCAGCGGGTTAAGCATGTATGCGCCAAAAACGAACAGAGCCGAG
>JAKPRU010000399.1 GCA_029557025.1 Candidatus Omnitrophota bacterium
AATCCGGTTCATGATGGCTTAAAAAGACCGGGCGCCATCGGGACGGCGGAGCGGAAACTGGGCGACATCAATCTTGAATCAACCGGTTTTCTTAATCAAAACTGGGGCATTCTCTATGGCGGCTTCGGACTCGATCAAGGAATATTGCCTGTCGGGTCAACCGCCATCGCCGGAGGGACAATGATCTATGAGGGTGGCGCTGCACCGGTCACCATCGGCTACTGGATGGGAAACATCAGTAATATCGAGACATTGGATAGTTACACCACCGGAACGTATGCAGGCGAAACCATTTTCTTCGATGCACAAAACCGCGTCTTCCAGAAGGGAGTTGTCAATACCGATCCGTCGGCGCTCGGCGCAAATCTTGTTGCCGTCAACGACGGCAGCAAGCAGGTCGGCATGACCCTTGCCGACTATGCTACAACCCCGATGGCGTTCGGCAGCATGATTAACGGCTCCGTACAACGGATCGTGAACGGTACCTTTTACGCCAGAGAGTATGAAAAACCCTACGATTTTGAGGGTTACTTCCGGCCGCTGGGGTACGAATATCGTTACTTCCCCTATCCGTCCGCAACCGCGAACGCCACGAACGGCATGGCTTTCGAAGTCATCGAAAGACAGATGGGGGGGTATCACGGCACCTATGACGAGCGGTATCACTACCTGTACACGGGGAACTACGTAGGGACCACGTCCATCCACTATATCAACCACTTATTTGCCGGAGGACTCACGTTGGCGCTGAATCCTGTCCCCAATTTCACGGGTGACTCGCCTGATTCGCCGCACTTCGACAGCAGCCTGATTGTGGATGGAACCGCTTCGTTCACGTCAGACAAGTATGTGAAGACGTTGAGCACTCAGTGGGACAATGTCAATGCCCTGGTTCGCAATGTCCCCTTCCAGGGCATTCTCGGCGGCCTCCCCGGAGAAAACCTCTGGAGCGCAACCGGAAGCGATCCCGCGCAGATCAAACTCATCGGAACGGTGGATCCGTCGGCGCAATACAT
>JAKPRU010000418.1 GCA_029557025.1 Candidatus Omnitrophota bacterium
TCGGCGTTTCCTGAAGCGATACCGTTTTCTCGAATCCCGCTGGATTCGCATCTTTCAATCGTTCGACTTGCTCCTCCTCCGAAAGCAGCTCATCAGAACTATCTTCTTCCTCTACATACAAACCGTACCACCGGAGCAACAAGCGCCTCAGACCATCGATCCGACTCATTAAATGAATCCCCGCCCTGATTCCTGGCAAATTCGGGCGATACAATGTCGGTGGTGATTCGAAGATTTGTTCGGGCCGGAGTGAAGGTTTTCCACTGTCTGTCCCTGTTTGAGCATGGCCGATCGGTTGTTTGTGACGGACTCTAGAAACCAGCTCGAGATCATCCTTGAGCAGCCGGAGAATCGTGATCCACGCTTCGCTCGACCACCGCTCTTTGCGGATATGCTGTCGAATCCCCGCTTCCACATTTCTTTCCGCCGACGATTTTGCCAACTCGAGTTCATGGTCTATCCAAGCAGGCGCAGCTGCACATATCTCTCCATTCACATATCCCCGAACGATCACTTGGCCGGCAGAACTTAACCCCCCAAGCTGCAGATGTCCTGGCCCAACCATTCTGAATGGAGATTCATACTCATCCACCCAACATCCAGCGATCTGGGCGTCAGCCGGAGAATAGAAAATACTCAGCGTTTCATCTTCGAACCGACAACCTGTCACACAAAGTGTCGGTCGCTGCGGCATTGGATGAATGAGCTCGACTCGTGATCGTAACTCTAGCGGTACATCGAACAGTTCGAGTTCGGAGACAATCAACTGGTCGAATTCTGCTGCGGTCATTCGTTGCAGAATCATTAACTCCGCATTTCCTTTACCCAGCAAAGCAGCTCGGCTGCAATTGGCGCTTCCGGCAAACAGCCAAACCTGATCTTGCTTCCGGAAGGCATAGAACTTTGCATGGAGAAATCCGATCGCATCTTTTCCCTTCCGATAAGTGACACCCTGAACAGAGACGTCCGGCGTCAAATCGGCAAATGCCTCACGACTGAGCGTGCTGCGATTGGGTTGGATCAACAACGTGGTTTTGGTAA
>JAKPRU010000424.1 GCA_029557025.1 Candidatus Omnitrophota bacterium
AAAGGTCCTTGGAATCCTGTCGGGGGTCGGGATTCTGATCCTTTCCTATTATCTGGCGCGCGAGTTGGGAAGGCCGAAGGTCTTGCCGTATCTGTGGATCGCCCCGCTCCTGTTGGCTTTCAACCGGGACTTTCTTTTCTGGATGGGGTCCGGCATGGAAACGGCGTTTTACGCATTCCTGATTCTTGCCTCTGTCTGCCGATATTTTGCCGAAATTCGCACGAATGACCGCAAGCCGATCTCTGCGATTCTGTTTTTCCTTGTTGCGATTACGCGCCCGGAGGGGATTGTTTTTTATCTTGCGACTATTGTGTATGACCTGGGTTATCTTCGAAGATATTCCGGGCGTTCGTATCTGGTTTTTTTTATTCTTTTTGCGGTATATCACACATGGAGGATTGTTTATTTCGGGGATGTTTTCCCGTGTCCGTATTATGCGAAAATCGGCGGCGATGAACGATTTCGCGCCGGGGTGCAATATCTATCGAATTATTTCATCAAGTACTTGCCATGTGTGGGGGTTCTTTGCCTGGTGTTGTTGTTTCCGCCGGGGGATCCGGGGAAGTGTTTTTACCTGTTCTGGCTGATGATTGTCGGGGCGGGAGCGGTTTTGTACATGGACGGGGACTGGATGTGGCATTTTCGGTTGATGATTCCGGTGACGGTTTTTCTGTGCATATTGATGGTTCCGGCGGTATCGGGGATTCTGGGGGTCGCTCGCCGCGGGGATAGTCGCGTCCGTGGGCTGGTGCTGCTGATCGGTTTTTTGCTGGTTCACGAGGCGGTTGGGGTATCGGGGAACGATCTTGGGCATATTCTCACGGGGAGGCGGTTGCCGATGTCAGGGTGTCTTGAAGGAGAGTTGACACGGGCCATGGAATCCCTGGGGCTGTGGCTTCGCGCGCGTTCCGAACCGGGGGATTTGATCGCGGTCAACCATGCGGGAGCCTTGCCGTTCTATGCGGATCGCCCGGCGCTGGATATGACCGGATTGTGTAACCGGCCTATTTCGCGGTTACCCGGCGGATTGCATAAAAAATATGATCCTGATTATGTTCTTTCGTGCGCCCCGCGCTTTGTGATTCTCAATACCTCTCGCCGTCCGTCCGATGGGGGATACGGGCGGGATTACTGGGAAGGGGAGACGGCCTTGTATGACCATCCCGAATTCCTGAAACAGTATCGGCCGCTGCCGGAGTTTTGGGCCTGGCGCTGGGATGCCGTGACCCCGGACCTGACCTATACCATGGTGTTCGAACGTATTTCGTCCCTCGAAAACGGGTCGAAAAGTGACTAAGATATGGGGGCGATTCTTAATACAGGATGACGGAGGCAGAGAATGAGACGGATTGGCCTGTTTGCAGTGATTTTTGTGATCGCCGGGGCGCTTCTGGTGGTGACAGGATGTGCGACGGCGCGGGGATTGGGGCAGGATGTTCAGTCACTGGGACGGGGCATTCAGAATGTGTCCGAATAGGAGTAAATCTGCTTCACAGCCGGAGGATGATTTCAATTGTCATTCGGACCTGTCCGAGGCATTGTCGCGGACACGGCCGAGCTGGAATGAATATTTTATGCTTATGGCGAAGCTGTGTGCGACCCGGTCAACATGCTATTCGCGTCCGGTCGGAGCGGTTATCGCGCGGGACAAACGAATCCTCGCCACCGGATACAACGGTGCTCCGCCGGGATCCTGGCACTGTACGGATCGGCAGGAATGTTTCTGGCGTGAACCGCAAAACCAGATTCCCGGAATCGAGCCGCGTGACCTTTCCCGCGCCATTCACGCCGAAATGAATGCGGTCGCCTACGCGGCCCGATACGGTATCCACATTAACGGATCGACGCTTTACTGTACGCTTTCGCCATGTGTCCACTGCTTTAAAACGCTGATCAGCGCGGGGATTGTAGAGGTCTATTTTGAGCATATTTACGATTTCAACGACCGAGGGGGAGATAAGGCGCTCCTGGCGTACTATGAGCAATATGCCGATCTTATCCAGGTCAAACAGCTGAGTATCTCCGAAACCTCGCTGGAGATAGCGGGACGATTCCTCCAATGGATCACCTCTTCCCGACGGCACGAACATTATTCCTGATCGAACACCGCTGGAGAGTTGTTTAAGACTCTGGTAACTTTGAGTGCGAACCGGCGCCGGTTGCCGGAGGCGAATTCCACAAGACAAGGGCGAAAAACCATGGTGAGACTCAAATCGATTATCGTGTTGTCAATCCTCGGATTCCTGGCACAGGGTACATTCGCTGCCGAAGAGGATTTTCTCGGACGATGGGCGATCACGCTGGATGATCCGAGCACCACATTCCGGGCGTGCTGGCTGGAGGTGAATCGGGATGGCGGTCAACTGTCTGCGAACCTCCTCTGGCGGTGGGGAAGCGTTAATCCGGCGAAGTCGGTCCAGATTTCCGGCAATGAGATTCAGGTGACGATGACGGAAGGCAGCAATAACAAGACTTATGATGTGGTTTACAAGGCGTCATTAGAGTATGGGCGATTGATCGGAATGGTGGAGCGACCGCGTGAGGAACCTGCCTGTTTCTGGGGACGTCCGGCTCTGGAGGCGGCGACGGATGTATCAGGGACCTGGGATGTTGCCATTCAGCAGGGGGATCAAAAGAGGATCCACGATTTGACACTCGTGCAGAAAGGCGAGTTGATTCTGGGCCTGATGAGCGTGCATGGAGTTGTGGCACAGGTTAAGACGGCGAAACTGGAGGGGAATCGCCTGAGTGTCACATTCGATCCGTTGCGCGTGGAGGGGCACGGGCAGGAATTGAAGCTGAATCTGGAGGTCCGGGGTGATCGCGCGGAAGGCAAGGCACAGATCGGCGATGCGCCGGAATTGACGGCGACAGCGCAACGACAGCGGGTCTGGGGCGCACCGGTGAATCTGTTCAACGGAAAAGACCTGAGCAATTGGGTTCCGCGCGATTTGTCTGTGACACCGAAGTGGGAGGTCCAGGACGGCCTGATGGTGAATTCGCCGCCGGATATCGACTTGCGGACGAAGGAAGAATTCAACGATTTCAAGCTTCATGTTGAATTCAAGATGGATCCGGGAAGCAACAGCGGGATCTATTTACGGGGCCGCTATGAGGTGCAACTGCTGGAGGATTACGGCAAAGGGAGTGAATCGCACGGCAACGGCGCGGTATACAGCCGAATCGCCCCGTCGAAAAACGCCAGTAAACCGGCAGGCGAATGGCAGACTTTCGACATTACATTGATCGGGCGCTGGGTGACCGTGGTTCTGAACGGGGAGACGATTATCGACAATCAGCACCTGGACGGAATTACGGGCGGGGCGCTTGACAGTTTTGAATGGATGCCTGGACCGATCATGTTTCAGGGGGATCATGGACGGGTCTGGTTCCGTAAGGTTGTTATCACACCCGCGCTGGACTGATTATGGCGAAACGAGCCGGAGAGAACGCGTTTGCCGTATTGATCGTCGTGCTGACGGCGGCGGTGCTGCTTTCTCTCTATCTTTCGATCCGCTATGCGCAGCTCACGAACCAGGAAGATGCGCCGGGGAAGAGTTTGTGTTCCTTTTCAGCGGAATATGACTGCGATCCGGTTCTGCTGACGCGATATTCAACAACGTTTGGTATTCCCAACAGCACGTATTCCCTGGTGGTGTATTCGTGCATGTTATTTTGCGGAGTGATTACGTGGTATCAGCGGGGGAATCTGTGGCGATGGTATGTGCGGTTGGGGTTGCTGGTAGACTTGGCGGCGGTGGGAATCAGCGCTTATTTTGCCTACATTCTCTTTTTCACTACGATGCCGTCCGTTTGCCTGTTCTGTGCGGGATTGCAGGCGTGCAGTGTGCTGGCTCTGCTTTGTTACATCGCGCTTCTGCCCTCCGCTCGCCAAACATCGCCCGGCCTGCGGGAAGGCGCACTGGCGGGCATGTTGATCCTGCTCTGTTTGATCCTGGCTGCGCTGGAGTTTCTTTCGATTGAGCAGTATCGGACAAACGGTAAGCTGGTGATACTCCAACGGGCGCATCAGAGGACGCTGTTGAATCGGACGTTCAATCTTTGCCTGTTCGCGAGTCAGCCGATTGTCCAAGTTCCTGTTGATGAACAGACCCCGGTGCGTGGGTCGGCGAATGCCCGTCACACGCTGATTGTGTTCGAGGATTTCCAGTGCGGTCCCTGCGCCCGGTTTCATCAGGCTGTCTCCGAGGCGTTCACCGTGTTTGCCACCGATACGTTCAAAGTTGCTTTCAAGCATTTTCCGGTGGGGAATGACTGCAATCCCGGGCCGGTTGCGAGTTATCATCCTCTGTCGTGTACGGCCGCGTATGCCTCGGAAGCGGCTCACCGGCAGGGGAAATTCTGGGAGTACGCCGACCTGGTGTTCACGAATCAGCGGGACCTGCATCCAGGCAGTTTTATGCAATTCGCACAGGAATTGGATCTGGACCTGGAACGATTCGAAAAGGACCTTCTATCGGATGAA
>JAKPRU010000429.1 GCA_029557025.1 Candidatus Omnitrophota bacterium
GAAGGTCCTGCTGAAAGGCGTCAATCGGCATCAGGATTTCGGCGGATTGGGAAATGCCCTGCCGAGACGTCTCCAGGCACTTGATTCAAAACTCATCAAGGATCTTGGCGGCAATTTTGTCCGCCTGTCACACTACCCTCAGCACCCCGATTTCCTGGATGCCTGCGACCGCTCAGGCATTCTGGTCTATGCGGAAATCGCTTCCTGGCAGCATATCGGGGGCGCACGGTTCATGTCCAATGCAGAGAATATGATGCGTGCCATGATCCGCCGGGACCGCAATCATCCCTCCATTATTCTCTGGGGTCTGCTGAACGAAGGACGGTCCAAGCCCCTGTTCGAGCGTCTCCACACCGTCGCGCACGAATGTGACGCCACACGCCCCACAGTCTATGCCGAAAACGAACCGGAGGAGGGCCTTCGACTCGGCACAGTGCATATCCCCGATGTCCTGGGGCTTAATTACAAACTCCCCCATCTGGATGAGCTTCGCGCCATGCTGCCGGACAAAAAACTGTTCAGCAGCGAACACACCAATGCCGATTTCTGCAAACGCGGCAACTGGGAGCTGGAGGATCGCTACCTCACCCGATTACAGGCCGATCTGGAGATCCTGGCCGCCCATCCATTCATGGCGGGCGGGACACTCTGGTGTATGCATGATTACGCGACCGATTACGCGCCCACATGGCCGCATCATTTCTCCGGTGTCATGGATCATGTCAGGCTGTACAAGGAACCGGCATACCTTCTCCGCGCCTGGTGGCGCACCGATCTGAATGTACATATTGCCGGTCATTGGACCTTCCCCGGCGAGGAGGGCCGAGAGAAAAGCGTTCGTGTGGTGAGCAATGGTGATCGGGTGGAACTGTGCCTGAACAATACCTCTCTGGGTGCGAAAAGCGGAGGCCGAATGCTGGAATGGAATGTCCCCTACCAACCGGGAAAACTTGTCGCAAGAGCTTGGCGAGGACAAGAGACCGTGGAGCATATCTTGGAAACTGCCGGGCCTGCCTCCGCATTGCTTTTGACTGCCGACCCGGACAGAATCCTCGCGGATGCCCAGGATGCCGCGTTAGTCACGGTCTGTTTGGTGGATGCACAGGGCCGCTGGGTCCCCGAAGATCGCCCCGTTGCCCTTCAAATTGACGGCCCGGCTGCCCTCCGCACAGTCGGAGGATTGCCGGTGGCATTGCTGTCTGCCGGGGTGGGGCGGTTTGCAGTCCAGTCCACCGGCGAATCCGGCCGCGTGACTGTCCGAGCTGCCACAATTGGTGCAAGCGAGAGCAGGGTGGAGATTCAGGCTGTACCGAAACTATAATACTGCTCATGCCTCGCTATCAGCTTTTGCTATCCTTTTTGATTTTAATCCTGCTTGGCGCTCTGGCTCTTCGGATGCCGGGCTGTATCCCGGAGGGGTATGAACTCGGCTGGATAGATGCCCTCTTCACATCCACTTCCGCCGTCTGTGTCACCGGTCTCACTGTAGTCGACACCGGCACAAAATTCTCCCTCGGCGGACAAATCATCATTTTGATTCTCATCCAGGCCGGCGGCTTGGGAATGTTGACCATCTCGAACTGGCTTCTGGTGGTTCTGTCCGGCTCCCGGGTTTCTCTGTCAAGCCGGTTCATTCTGGAAGAGACACACGGTATGCATTACCGAATCGAGCCAACCGGTCTTCTGAAACGGATCATTCTATTCACCATTCTTTCGGAGGGCATCGGCGCTTTCGTATTGTTTCTCCGGTTCATTGTGGATTATCCGTTTCCAAGAGCGTTTTGGCTGGCGGTTTTCCATTCCGTTGCTGCTTTCTGCAACGCCGGATTCTCCCTTTTCCCGGATAACCTTATGTCCTATCGGGACGACTGGGTAATCAATATGACGATTATGGCCCTGATCGTCCTGGGCGGTATCGGTTTCATGGTCTTCTCGGATGTGGTTTTTGTGCTGAACAGTGTCCTGAAAAGACGAACCAGGCGATGGTTCCTCGCCTGGCATCGGATCACCCTTCACAGCAAAGTTACTCTCATCACCACCGGCATTCTGATTTTCGCCGGGGCATTGCTGGTCGCTCTCTTTGAGAGCGAGAATCTGATGAAGGAGATGCCCTTCCATCAACGGCTTCTCCCGGCACTTTTTCTCTCTATAACAAGCCGGACCGCCGGATTTAACACCGTGGACACCGGCCAATTGACCAATCTCACACTTCTGCTGGTGATTTTCCTGATGTTTGTGGGAGCCTCGCCCGGATCGACCGGCGGCGGCATAAAAACAACCACCTTCGCCCTTTTGATCGCTCTCTTTCGATCACGTCTGTTTAATCGACCCCGAACCGAAATGTTCGGCCGCACCGTGCCGGAATCTCTTGTAGCAAAAGCGGTAGTCAGTTGGGCGGCTTTTATTGCTCTGGTTCTCATCGGAGTGACCGGGTTGGAATATTTCGAGTTCGGATTCGCCTCCCATAAAGTTTCTTCGGGAAGTGTTTTGGATATGCTGTTCGAGGTCACTTCCGCGCTTGGCACAGTCGGTCTGTCTGTGGGGATCACACCCACACTGCAATCCGGCAGTCGGCTGGTACTTGTTGTCATTATGTTTTTCGGACGTGTCGGGCCGCTCGCCATAGCCTCTTCCTTTATTGGACAGCGACATGTATTACGTTACACACTGCCGGAAGAACGGATTATGGTCGGATAAGGAGTATCGAAAATGAACCGTTCGTTTGCAATTCTCGGATTGAGCACATTCAGCCAGCGCGCCGCAACCTCGCTGTTCTCTCTGGGCGCAACGGTCCTCGCCATCGACAGCGATGAGTCTCTTATTCAGCAGATCAGCGATGAGGTCACCCGGGCGGTCTGTGCCGATGTTCGCCATCGCGATGTGCTGCGAAGCCTGGGGGTTCTCGACTGCGATGTCGTGATTCTCGGTCTCCGCCATCATTTCGATCTCACCGTTCTCGCGGTCCGATTTCTCGTACAAAACGGTGTCAAGAACATTATTGCCCAAGTGGACAGCCTCGATGAACTGGAAGCCATTCGCGCCGTCGGAGCCACACATGCCGTCTTCCCGGAACGCGATGCCGCCGACCGCCTGGTTAAGGAATTCGCTCTCCCCGGACTGATGGATCGCATTGCGCTCTCCAAGGATATCGGCCTCGTTGAAATCCCCTGCCCGAAGGAATTCGCCGGAAAATCCATTCTGGAGCTCAATGTCCGACAACGGTTCCAGGTTACCATCATCGGAATCCGATCTGCCGGCGGAGAAAAAGGGGAAATTAAAATCACCCCTCCCCCCTCAACCGTTCTTAATGCGAACGATCTCCTGATTATGATCGGCGATGTGCAGCACATGGCCGCATTCCTCGCGAAGTTCCCCAACCCCAACACCGCTTGAGGCGATTCATCCGCCCCTTTCTTCATTTGATCCTTCTCCCTTCGTACCTCACTGCCTTCTCCATCCCCCGAATCCTCCACCCTCCCTCAATCCGTTCCACCGAAGCCTGTCCGACTGTATTCCCTTCCACATCATAAGCCTTAACCTCCAGGCTCTCTGCGCGCGCAATCTCTCCGATCATGCGGCGCACATCCCCCCGGCTATACCGGCCTTCGGGTTTGCTGATCTCTATCTTTTCAACGCCCTCGACCGCGATTATCGAAAGACCCGTTTCGCCATCTGCCGCCGGGCGCACCGCCACCGCGCCGGAGGTCCGTATCCCCGCATACTCCGTTTCCTGCCCGCGTCCGTCCACATACACATACATCGGCGATCCCACCAGGTCCGCCCGATGCCCCTCATGGACACTCGATTTCTCGAAGAATTCCGTGCCTCTTATCGCAACCCATCCGAACGGCGAAAGGGTCACCTGTTCTTTCCCTGCATCGACTGTCCAGTATCTCTTGTCGTTCCCGTTCACCCAAATCCGCAGTCCGTTCGGATACCGGATAAACAGGCGGCTGTTCCGCCACTGGCCTGTCAAAAACGCCTCCGATGAGGAGATCAAATCTTCATTCGTGCCGTACAGAATCACTTCCGGCTCTTGCATCACATACCGGCTCTGGAGTTGCTGAAGCATGTAATACGACCGGCATGTCTGACGAATCCCGTGGCCCTCTTCCACCAGCCAGCCGATATGTCCGTAAGCAATGGTCGCCGCGATAAACTGGTCGATACTTTTCACGATCCGTTCCGGTTTGTTCCACCCTTCGCAGCGTTGGAAAAATCCGGCGGTCCAGGGCATTCCGATATCCACCGTCAGCGGGTGCATCTTCAGCAGATCGAAATGCGGCAGGTACGGATATTCCCACAGGTTCAGATTGCTGTATGTCAGCCCGTAATTCCCCGTGGTCAGTCCCGTGTAGAGCCACTGGTGATTGCCTTCGGACCAGCAGTGATTCTTGTAGACATCCTGGTCGTGCAACAGCAGTTCCCCATAAGCATAGAACGTTGATGCAAACGTTCCCGCGCCGGGCACACGGGCGTCGTAATCCGTGCGGTCCCATGGCGAGACAGAGGTATGCACATCCGTGTATGCCGCATCGGTTCCAAACTTCTCCTGCACAATCGGCGCGATTTTTGCATCCGCTTCCACCGCGCGAAGCGCCTTGGGGGAGTAGCAGCGATACCACGCCCTAATCCACTCGCCGCTTGAATCCCGCATCACCCAGTCCTCATTCCAATAGGCGTTTACCGGCGCAAAATCACAGTAATTTGTGTACAAACCGGCCCGCCAGCCGAGAGACTTCTGATGTGCGATGTACCGTTTCAGGGCTTCATCGCCGCCTTTTCCGGGCGCAGCCTCCGTGCGGAATGTGAAACTTTCTCCTTCGTCTCGCCATGTGATTTCATGATTGCACTGCGTCAGCATTTCAATTCCATAAGCCCGCAGCATTCGCGACCGTTTCATCTCATTTTCGTAATTGGATGGCCCCCAACTCTCCTGCCAGAGCCGCTGCCCTGCCATATATCCTTCTTTGGCGGGCGGATTCGGAATGGTGCACAAGGTCTCCTCAAACATCGGCGAAACCGTGAAAAATACCCGCTCAAACAGGTCGTTACGCACTCCATCCGTTCGTGGGAGGTATCTCACCCCGCCGTTCAGGTAAATCCCATCTTCTTTAATTTCATCCGTTGCGTACGGCTTGGAGCCGTTCGACTGATACCAGTCCATCCACACCGAGGCAAAACAGGGTGCTTCCCCTCTCAGCACAAGCACACACAGATGATGCCGCCCGTAGTTGATGTAAGGTAGCTGGAAAAGTTCCGGCTCCGTCCCTTCGGTCAATTTCCCGTAAGACAGTTCAGTCGCCTTTCCGCCCTTGCAAAAAAAGTCCGCCACCAGGGACTTCTGCCAAATCCGCAAGTGGCTTTCGACCCCATGCGACCACACAAGTCGAACGACATCATCCTCCAGCACGGCTTCGGCCAACTGGATGGACTTCGGCTCTTCCTCAAACAGAACCCCCGCTCCCACAAGCCCGTTCGCCACCCTGGTTCCGTCAAGATAGATTTCCACATACCCAAGGTCTTTCTGCCCGGGATGGAGACGGTATTCCAGCTCTGCATCTTTCCCCTTGTAGATAAACCGGAATGTCCCATCCTCATCCTCTTGAATTGTGTTTCGATATTTCGCCCGGTAATTCTTCGGAAGAATCGTTTCTTTCCGAGCAGGAAAGGGAAGCTGTCCCGGCCCCGTGTTCGCCCCGACAGACTGACCGGGGAACGGCTCAATCCCGCGTTTCGGGCGCGGATCGAACTGAAGCGGCTTCAGGTCTTCTTTGAAAACCGTCAAATCCTCCAGGAAAATCGCCTGGTCTTCCGGATTCGAACAGCCCACAATCTTCAGTCCCGTGAAAATCCCTTTGTCTCCCAGTTTCGCCACAGTCTCTTTGGCAATTTTCCGGTGGATCAGCCACCACTCTTTCCATCGCACTTGGGCCAAGTCGATTTCGTAAGTGTTCTTCTCGCTGTCTTCTGCAAGAAAAAGCACTTGTACGGATGGAATCTTTGGGTCCTCGGTATATCCCCAGTTATTCCCGTATACCCAGAGATGCACGCACTCCACTTCGTTTCCCAGCGGAATAGGAGCGGGCGGTCGAAGGATTACCGCGCTGTCTTTGCCCGTGCCGCGATAGATCAGTTTTGCGGTGTTCGATTCCCAGACTCGCTGTTCCGAGGATGGATGCGCACGCGCCACAGCGCCCCCAAAGCATTCCAGCGACCATCCATCCAGCGAATCGAAATTGACCAGTGGGATCCGGTCCGGTTTCCGGTTGACCCTCACCATTTCGTAGGGACGGTCTCCGACCGGTTCCTGGGCCGGTTTCGGTTCCGCGAGATTGGCCATCCGTATTTCCCCCGCAGGGTCTGCGATTGCCTGCATCGCGGATCCCGCGATAAACCCGGAAAGGATAATCAGGATGAATGTCCTATAGGCAGATCGATTTCTCATGCTGTGCGCTCCTTGAGGAAAATGATCCTCCATTGTGAACCGGATTTGAAATTATTTCCAGCGGCTTTGGTTGACTCTGTAAAGACCTGTCTGATAGAGTTAGGCAATTCGGGTGGCACGCGGTGAGGCGGCAACCCCGCATCGGATGCCCCCACGATATTCATGACCAGAGGGAATAACATGGTCGATTTTCAGGAACTTGCAGACAGTGTGTATGGCGGCAAGAAAGACAAGGTCGAGGAACTGGTGAAGGCCGCAATCCGTGAAGGTCACAGTGCCAAGGAAATCCTCGAACAGGGGCTGATTCAGGGCATGAACCGAATCGGTATCGACTTCAAGAACAACAGGGTTTATGTCCCGGAGGTTCTGATCGCGGCCCGTGCAATGAAAGCCGGCATGGCTATTCTTCGCCCGAAAATTGTCGAGGAGAAGGTGCAGCCGAAAGGTCGTGTCGCAATCGGAACCGTCAAGGGCGATTTGCACGATATCGGCAAGAACCTGGTCGGTATGATGCTGGAAGGGGCCGGCTATGAGGTCATTGACCTTGGCGTCGATGTCCCCCCCGAAAAGTTCATCCAGGCAAACAAGGAGAAGGGCGTCCGCCTGATCGGGATGTCGTCGCTTCTGACTACAACCA
>JAKPRU010000435.1 GCA_029557025.1 Candidatus Omnitrophota bacterium
GGAAGTCGATTGGATGCGGTCTGGTCGATTCCCGTTTTTCAGGAACGTCTTCCGCGCATTTTCCCCGAAATGCCGTCAACGTTTGTATATGAGGAAGAAGCAGGAGCGGTGAGAGACGCTTTGCCGATCAACACGGATTACGGGTATTCCGTGGGGCTGTATCTCTATCCCTATAAGGAAGAATGGGCCGGGGAATATAGTTTGTATGTGCGATACCCAGACGCATCTCCAGGGATACAACGTCAGAGCGGGATCCGGATCACATTGTCGATGACCGGAAAAACGGGGGAATATACCTGCACGATGCAGATTTATGCTGATGATGGTCAAGCGGTGGGATACCGTTACACGAGAACCGGAACCGCTGAAGTCAAGCCAGGTTGGTTTCGTGTGTATGTCGATCCCATGCATGGCAATAAGGTAATCAGTGTCTATTGGGCCGGTAGGGAGTTATTCTCGCACGACTTTACGACTGACCTTTTTCTCCTTGTGAAATGGGATATACGGCATGGAGAGCATCGTGTTGGATTCGGGCTAAAGGCGACGGTGCCCGGTGGGGTGTGTGTGGTTTCGGAATTTCAGGTGCGGTATACGACCACAAATGTGCGCGGTGGATACCGTCAGGTCTTGGTTGCCAGTGCGGATCATCAGGTGTGGACGGATGACAATGTCCACGGAACCATGCAGAAGATTATTGATGGAACGGGTGTGAACCTGGCAGACGACAGGCCGCTTAAGAGTGTGCAGCGGGGCCAGAAGTTGTATATCGCCGATTGGGAAGAGGACCGGATTTCCGGTAGTGGAACCCTGACAGCAAAGGGAACGATTTTGAGTGACGCGGCGATTACGGCGGATATTGCTGGGACAATCGACAAGAATAACGATGTTGTTGTGATCTCCAACGGGACGGGGACCCTCGATAATGGAACCTATAAGATTTCGAGTGTGACAACGGGAAGTGTGACACTCGATGGAACCGGGGCCGGGGCGAACGGGTCATGCGATTACCGGATTGCGCGGGCGCCGAAGATATTTGACCCGGTGGCGGGGACACTGAAAATATGGACGGCGGAAAAGGGGCAAGTTCCTACGGGGTGCAAGTTGATCGAGCGATATCGTGACAGATTGGTTCTCGCCGGGGACGATGCGGACCCCCATTTATACTACGCGAGCCGTCAGGGAGACCCATTAGATTGGGATTTCGGTCAGACGGATTCTCAGCGGGCGTTTGGCGGGGAGAGCAGTCCGGCGGGGGTAGTGGGCCAGCCGATTACGGGGCTTCAGGCCCATAGTGACGATCAGTTGGTAATCGGGATGGTTGGTGGAACGAGTGTTATGCGTGGCGATCCGGCGGCATCGGGCGTAATTGACCAGTTGGACACGGTGGTGGGTCCGATCTGTGGCAATGCGATCTGTAAAGCTACTGCGCAGCGCCAGCAGCAGGC
>JAKPRU010000454.1 GCA_029557025.1 Candidatus Omnitrophota bacterium
CATTGGCCTCCGGTGCGTTACCCTCGGAAATCCGGTACGTTTTAGATCGCCAGGGGCTGAATCGGTTCTTTGCCGTGATAGCGAACACCTGCGAAGTGAACTTTCCCAAACCCAATCCGGCGGTGTACCTTCTGGCGTTGGAACGGCTTCGTGCCGGTTGCGCGCCCGATCTGGCTCCGGAGCAATGCCTGGTTTTTGAGGATTCGCCGGTTGGATTGCAGGCGGCGCTGAGCGCCGGGATGGGGTGTATCGGCGTGGCGACCTCCACCGATGCCCGGGAACTGGCCGGCGCAGCAATGGTGATCGCCGATTTTCTCGATCCAAGGCTGTTCCGGCTATAGAATCAATCTTTTTTCGGATTTCTCTTGCGTTTTCGATAAAGATTGATATCCTGTTGTAATTGCAGGAGAAAGGTTAAATAGGCTGAGATCGCTTCTCATCTACAGGAGACCGTCTCATGTATCGTCATTCGTTCTCTCTCGCCGGTGTTTCGTTGGCTGTTCTGGTTCTGTTAAGCGGCTGTGTCACCGATGATCTGGCCCAGCTTCAGAGCGATGTAAACGAGCTGCATTCGCGCATTTACCAGATGCAGCGCAGCAACGAACGCCAGACCACGACCACCACCTCCAGTCTGCGTCAGGTGTCCAAAGAGATCAGCGATGCCTTCGATGAAATTCGGTTCAAACAGTCCGGCCTGGAGGAAAAAGTGGACCAGCTCTCGAATCGCCTGCTCACACAAGAGCAGCGAATGGAAGCGATGGAAGCCTCTGTGGCCCAGCTGGAGAATAAGATGGGCCAGAGCGATCAGACGCTTCGGAATGATCTGAACACCCAGCGGCAACAACAGGAAACCACCTCGGCATCCCAGGTTGCACAGATCAACCAGCTGCGCAGCGATCTCACCGCATTTCAGGAGCGATATAAAAGCGAGATGACCGCACTGAGTGAAACGGTACGGAAAATGAGCAGTGACCTGCAGAAAGAAATGAACGGATTGCATGCCGAGGTCCGGAATGTTTATCAAGACATTCTCAAAGAGCTGGGTTCCACAAAGGAAACCGCTCCTGCCGCGACGGCAGAAACGACAACACCGGCAAGCAGTTACTCAGGCGATGAATACATCGTCGAAACCGGAGATACGCTGAACGGCATTGCCCGAAAGCTGGGTGTGACGACCGAGGCACTCAGTGAAGCGAATGGAATTACAGACCCGAATATGATTCGGGTCGGTCAACATCTGAAGGTACCCAAATAAACTGCCGTGACCCCAACCCCATTTCCCGAACCGACCTTGGCGGCGCCGATCATGCAATCTCTGCCCGGCGTCGGCAGCACTTTGTTAACAAACTCCATTATTTTGAACGACCTTTTGAACAGCAGTTCATTTGCCCTGATGATCTATATCGGGCTTTTTATTTTGTCCGTACTCACTTGGGCAATTGTGATCAAGAAGATATGGGATTTTCGAGTGGAGTGGTTCCGTTCGCGTTCGTTCCTGGATTTGTTCACCCGTTTGGAAGGCGATATTTTGAGCTTGGCGCACGAGGGAATCATCGCCCGAAACAGCCCCTCACGGATTTTTGTGGCGGCTTATGAGGAACTTCGTCTCTGGACACGCCTGGATGCGAATTCGAAACGTCTTGTTTCTGAGAAGCCCATTGTCGGTCCCCTGGAGCGCACATTGGACCGGGCAATCGACCGAGAGCGGCATGAATGGGAATGGGGTTGCACCACTCTGGCGACAGCCGCCACCATCTCGCCGCTCCTGGGTTTGCTGGGCACGGTGTGGGGCGTGTTCCATTCGTTTCACAGCATGGGGACAGCAGGCAATTTGTCGTTACAGACCGTCGCTCCCGGTATTTCGGAAGCCTTGTTGACTACCGTGGTCGGCCTGATGGTGGCCATCCCGGCTTATGTGGCGCATAACGCAATCCTGAGCCATGTCAGACGGATTGAGCAGGACCTGGAAAGCTTTGCAGGCCAGGTCTTGAATCGTTTCGAGCGTCAGGTACACGTCCGCCGAAGTTCCGAGAGCGACTGATCCAACGCGAGGTAATTGTGGCCCGATTCCGCAGATATACCCCCCGGCATTCTCCAGTTGCCGACATCAATATCACCAACCTGGTCGATGTGACCATGGTGCTGCTCATTATTTTCATCATGGTCGCGCCGTTTACACGAGAGGGATTGGAAATCGAACTGCCGAAAGTGAAGTTCGCTCAAAGATTCGGCAAACAAGCAATCGTGTTGGAGATGGATCAGTATGGAGCGTTGGCTCTGAACGGCAACCCGGTTGACCTCGAATCGCTTCCGCAGAAACTGCGGGAAGAAAAAGAAGCGCACAAGGATTGGCCGGTGTACTTTCGGGCCGACGGTCGGAACACCCTTCAGAGCGCGGCGGAGGTCAAAAGCGCGATGATGGAAGCGGGGATAGAAAGGTATGGCGAGCTCGTTGAGAAGAAGCAGTAATCATGCGTCAGTCTTTTGTTATCTCTTTGATCGCCCATCTGGTTGTATTGCTGGCGATTGCTGTCTGGCCGGAACGGACTGTCCCGATTCGGATGTCTTCCACGCTTACCATTCAGCAGGTTGATCTGACTCCCCCCGAAAAATCGGGTGAGCAGCCTCCGAAATTTGTGCCGCCACCTCCACCTCCGCCCCCCCCACCACCGCCTCCGGAACCGCAACCACCTTCCAAGGATGATTCGGATCGAGAGGCCATCTCGCGGATTCGGGAACGGTTGAAAGAGTTGCTCAATACGCCCAAACCGAGACCGACGTCGGTTCCGACTCAGCCACGGCCCAAACAGACCCAGACTCCCATAGAAAAGAGAACCCCTCCGACTCCGGGTCCGACAATTGAGTTCGGAAGATTCAGTGAAGTGACTCAGGCGCAGGGGCAGCCGGGGTCGTTTGCCGCCCAGACTCCCATTCCAGGAACGGGGACCGGCATAGAAAATCCGATTATTTTTGAACAAGGATTCAATTATGGAGGCTATGCAGACCGACTCATGCGGCGACTCGCAAATAACTGGAATCCTCCCGCGTGGCAGCCGAACCGCGAAAAAGGTATTTCCACGCAGGTATGTTTCACCATCCGGTCCGATGGGATGATCGTCGAGGTCTATGTGGAACGTTCTTCCGGGTGGCCGGAATTGGATGAGAGCGCGAAACGTGCGGTTCAGAAATCCTCGCCGGTCGAGCCGCTGCCTTCGGGGTATGGCCGCGCGAGCGTGAAAGTTCATGCGCTGTTCCGCCCGAATCCGGAGTAGTTTTTCTGCAATCCATTAGCATAGGTGTCCACTGGAGGCGATACCATTCAAAGCCCCGCTTTGTATCGGGGCAAATTCGGAGGCTGCGTTAATGATGGCCTGTCGCATCGTTCCGATTCTTCTGTTCTTGTTTTCGACTTTTGCCTACGCGAATGATGAACTGATTCTGGAGGTAACAGGCTCCACCCCGGCCCCCATTGTGGCCCTGGCTCCATCCGATCCCGGGGATGTGCCCGATGTGGCCCGTGAGATCGACGAGGTTCTTTCCTACGACCTCAATTTCAACAAGCACGTCCGCCTTCATACGGATCGTACTACCGTTGCCGCCCGGATGGCCCAGGATCGCACCTCCGGTAATGTCGATTACCCCGCCTGGAAGAGGATGGGCGCCGAGTATGTTGTGGATGGACGGGTTCGAGCCGACGGTCCCAGCCAGGTTGTCGTGGATTTGACAGTCCATGATGTTCGGGACGGAATGCGACTCCTGGCCAGGCGATTTACCATTCCACGCAAACAACTTCGACAGGGAAGCCATCTGATCAGCGATGTGATTGTGCAAACCTGTACCCTGGAGGATGGGATTGCGCAAACCAGTTTCCTGTTTGTCTACCACAATCCGATCGCGCGAAGCAAAGAGATATTCCAGGTTGACTACGACGGCTATCCCCCAAGCGTGAAACTTTTAACACAATTCGGAACGATTACCCAATTCCCCGCCTGGTCGCCGACCGGACTTGCGTTCGCGTTCAGCTCATTTCGCAGCGGATGGCTGGACGCTTACATTCAATCTCTGGATACGGGCAAACTCTCTTTCCTGGCAAAGGCTCCCGGTAACAACCTGACCCCATCCTGGTTCCCCACCAATCCGGACTGGCTGGTCATTTCCCTTTCCTATGTCGGGAACGCGGAGATCTTTTTGCTTCGTCGCGACGGTAAACAGCCGAAACGAATCACAAATCACCCGGCGATTGACAGCTCCCCGGCCGTTTCACCGAACGGGCAGGAGATCGTTTTTACCTCCGACCGGGCTGGGATTGCCACCCTGTACCTGATGAGTATCGAGGGAACGAATGTCCGAAGGCTTGTGCCGGACAACAGCCTTTCCTGCGACACAGGACAATGGTCGCCGGTCCCCTTGAACGGTCAGTACCGGATCGCATTTCGCGGTTACCGTGTAGGGCAAGTACGCGGCGATATCTATATGGTTGGGGCCGATGGCTCCGACTTGCGCAATCTGACGAACGGACAGGGAGATAACTCGAATCCGACTTGGGCCCCCGATGGAAGCTATATCGCTTTTTCGACAAACCGTGGTTCCCCCAGCTCGGAATTGTGGGTTATGGAGTCAAACGGAACCGCACCGAGACGGCTGCTCAGCCTGAAAGGAAATTGCCTCCAGCCGGCCTGGTCACCCCGACCAAAGAAATGAGATACAGAGATGATCCCCTGTGGTCGGTACATTATGGAATCTCTCTGTATCCTTGCGAGCGTAACCGCTTTTTGTGACATTGATTCGGCCCCCCACGCAATCCACGCTGTAATTTTTCACGATGTCTCGTTTGAGAATATGGAAGATACGAACGTATCTCCCCATTTCCTCCGCGACATTCTTGCCATGATAAAAATCGGCGGTAGCCACACAATTCCTGCAAGTGAGGTTGTCAACTACTTGCGCACGGGAGATATCCCCGAGGAGGATAGGGTTCTATTGACGTTCGATGACGGCTATAAAGGAATCCGGGAATATGCTCATCCGATTCTGTTTGAACTCGGTTTCTGCGCCACCGCCTTTATCTACACGTCGGGGCCGGATTCCGGGAGTCCGAAACGTTGCAGTTGGGCGGAATTGCGCGAAATGGAGGACAGCCTCGTGTGGGAAATCCATTCGCTCAGCGTTACCCATGCTGACCTGGTGTCGGCAGGGGATTATTCGCTTCAATATGAATTATCGGATTCGTTATCCAGGCTTCACTCGCAGGGGTTTTCGGGAGACCGCTATTTCGCTTATCCTTACGGGTCCTTTGATGACAGAGTCCGCATCGCCGCCCGGGAAGCGGGATATGGAGCTGCGTTCGGCGCCGGTCCGGAAGGACGGATCGAGAGTAACGTCGATCCGTATTCCATCCCGCGCACCACTATTTCCCAGCGGCACGATCAATCGTTAGTTTGCCGAAAACTGGGTCTTGATCTCGATCTTGTGCGTTCCGAATTGGCCATCTACGATGAACACGAAGGTGTAAGGCTGGGAAACTGGGAGGAAACGAATGTCAGCTTGGGGCAGCAACTCGGCCAATACGGTGTTTCCTTCATTCAATCCGCCGATTTAACGTCCTCATGGAATCTTGCATTTTCGACAGGGAAAAAAGGCAAGTACTCATTCCGTCTGTGGACCCCGATTTCGGCCCCTGTATCGGAAGGGCAGGAAGGGATCCTTTATTGGCGTTTGAGAAACACATCAAATGAGAAAATAGCCGAGGGGTATGTGGGTGATAGAGTTCCCAATGGGTGGACAGAGTTCCATTTTGAACAGCTGGATGTCGGGAATTACAGGATCGAGATCCGTCCGGGAGATAATGCGGGGATTTCCCTTCCGGTAATTGTCGATGCGCTGAAGATTGAATACTTGGGAGAGGCGCAGTCCGATGCACGAGGCGGATGGGAAGAATATCGGTAGGAACCCCGTAATTCCCCCTTGGGTGGCCGCTTGACCGACGGCTACCGCGCTATATGGAATCGGGTAGTCATAGTAAGATAATCGCGCACAAACGGCTCGATCGGTTTGTATTTCAGATCCGTCCACGTTCCCTGTTGGATAACCCTTCCGTTGCGCAGAAGAATGACCCGGTCACAGAGGGACTGCGCTTCTTCGATGTAATGCGTTACATAGATCGTTGTCAGGCGCATTTCATCGTGGAGTCTACGAATCAAGTCGATCATCTCTTTGCGCTGGTGCGGGTCCAAAGCGGCGAGCGGCTCATCCAACAGGAGGATTCGGTTACCCGGAGCGAGAGCGCGAATCAGCGCGAATCGTCCCCGCTCACCGCCGGAGAGCTGATGGGGCAAGCGACGTTCTTTCCCCGCAACTTCCAGCCGAGTCATCATCTCTTGAATGTAACGGTTACGATCCTCGAATGAAATCTTCTTGCCGCGAAAGCCCGAGCGGACAAAGGCAAGGGCATCTTTCTGCGGGTGAAGAGACATGTCCTGGGTCACTAGGCCGGTTCCGCGCCGGGATGGAGTAAAGAATCGCCGTAGCGCATTCATCGGCTTGCCGTCGATTCGTACTTGCCCCGATGTCGGCTTCTCCAATCCGGCGATCAGTCGAAGTGTAAGGCTTTTCCCGGCGCCCGACGGTCCCAAAAGCGCGACGCGCTCCCCCGGCTCGACCGAGAAGGTAATGTCTTGCAGGGCTGTGCCGGTTTCAAATCGCTTCGTTATCTGTAGCAGTTCTATTTTCGACAGGGAGTCGGACATAATCGTTATTGTCTAGCGGCCGTTCGGGCCATTGGAATTAACGTATTTTCTTGCAGCCCAGAGCAGGCGCAAGGTTCCCAGAACGGTTCTCCAGACCGGCATTTTGCTTTGCCCGCGTTTTCTCTCGTAATGAAGAACAAAGGGAACTTCGGTCAGGCGTGCAGGATCGGTATGGGCCAGGACTTTCAGGAGCAGTTCGCCGGTGCAGGAGAATCCTGTCGCCTCTAATAGCCGGTCCCCCCAGGTTTCATACGTCCGTTTCAGAACATCCCATCGGATCATCCGGTAACCACAGGAGAAATCCCGCACAGTATTCACGCCCAGGGCGAGCCGATACACCAACGCCGCACCGTGGCTCAATAACTTACGAAATGCCGAGACACCCAACTCCTGCCCCCCCTCGGCATACCGTGAGGCAATCACCACGTCAACATCTCCCCGCATAGCTTGACACAGTTCGGAAATAAGCCTGGGAGAGTGGGTCAGATCAGCATCCATAAACACAACGAGGTCCCCCGGACTGCCGGACCGGACAATTTCGGCAATTCCGGTCTGCAGGGCAGCGGCCAGGCCACGATTTCGCTCGTGTTGGATCAGGGAAATCGGAGTCGGTCCGATGTGGCAACGCGCCCGGTCGGAGGTTCCATCCGTACTGCCGTCATCCACAAGGACCACACGGCACGAGTCTCCGAATGTCGGAGCCGCTAAATCAATTTCCTGAAGGAGATCCTCCATGGTCTCCGACTCATTGTATGCAGGCAAGAGAATATGAATCACAACAGCATCCCGGGTTCCGGCTATTTTTTTGATGCAGGTAAGAATAGCGGTCGGAACGGGGTGAGTCGATGGAAGCGGACCCGGTTGGATTCTTTACGGTTGGGGTAAGTTGCTGTATTGTCAGCTGTTGTAAGAAGATTCCGGAATCCGACATTTTGGAGGTGGGCGACCATGTCACCCGAACAACAGACCAATCGAAGATCATTTATGAAAAGAACCGCGATGGGAACCGCCGGCATTTCCCTGACACTTGCAGCCGGACCGTTTCCAGGGAAAGTACTGGGCGCAAACGATAAGATCGCCGTCGGCCTGATCGGTTGCGGCGACCAGGGATGCTATGATCTGAAAAGCATGATGAAAACCGGCGAGATTGTTGTGTCGGGACTGTGCGATGTCAGCGTGAGCCAACGCGAAAAAGCCGCCGATCTGGCCGGAGAATACGCCATGGAGAATCCCATCCGTGGCTACAAAGATTTCAGGGAACTGCTGGAATGTCCCAAGACCGATGCGGTGATTATCGCCACACCGGACCATTGGCACGCCTTGCCCATGGTAATGGCCTGCCAGGCCGGAAAAGACGTGTATGTGGAGAAACCCCTCTCGTTGACCATTTATGAAGGACGTAAAATGGTCAAGGCGGCTCGGAAATACGAGCGGGTGGTGCAAACCGGGACTCAGCAACGCTCCGGGTCGCATTTTCAGAAAGCGGTTGAACTGGTGCGCAGCGGGCGCATCGGCAAAGTCAGCTATGTCCGCACGTTCAATTATGACAACTCTCATCCCGAAGGTATCGGCAACCCCGCCGATTGCGATCCACCGGTGGACCTCGACTGGGATTTCTGGCTCGGACCGGCTCCGAAACGACCGTACAACCCGAATCGCTGTTTCGGCACGTTCCGGTGGTTTTTCGATTATTCCGGGGGAAAGATCACGGACTGGGGCACTCATTTGATCGATATTGTTCACTGGGCCATGCGGAGTGAGTGGCCGAAAAGCGCGTCGGCAGCAGGC
>JAKPRU010000457.1 GCA_029557025.1 Candidatus Omnitrophota bacterium
CGACAGAGCGTGAGTTGGAACTTGCCGAGATGATTGTCTCGATGGTTCCATCTATCGAAATGGTTCGCCTGGTGAATTCTGGAACCGAGGCGAGCATGAGCGCTGTCCGTCTTGCCAGGGCTTTCACAGGTCGCAACAAGATTCTGATCTGCGCGGGCGGATATCACGGTCACGTAGATGCCTTGCTGGCTTCGTCCGGTTCCGGCATGGCAACTCTCTCCATTCCCGCGACACCGGGGATTCCGCCCTCCGTGGTAGAAGACACCATTGTGGTTCCGTACAACGATATTGAGGCAGTGAAACAAGTTTATGCGAAACATAAGGGGCAGATCGCCGCGCATATCATCGAGCCGGTGGCAGGCAACATGGGCGTTGTTCCTCCGCAAGAAGGCTATCTCTCGGCGTTGCGCGAACTCTCCAAAAAGGAAGGAACATTGCTGATTTTCGATGAGGTCATAACCGGATTTCGAGTCGGGTTAGGGGGTGCGCAGCAACGCTATGGTGTACTGCCGGATCTCACTACGTTGGGCAAGATTGTCGGCGGCGGAATGCCGGTGGGTGCGTATGGCGGCCGGGCTGAGATCATGGCCCGTATTGCCCCGTCCGGGGATGTGTATCAGGCGGGAACACTGAGTGGAAATCCTTTGGCAACAGCCGCCGGAATCACCACACTTTCTCTTCTCAAAACCCCGAAATTGTACGATGACCTGGAGGAAAAGTCCTGCACATTTGCCGAAGGAATCACAACCGCCGCCAAAGAGGCGCGTTTGCCCATGGCCTGCAACCGGGTCGCCTCCATGATGACCTTCTTCTTCACCGACAGGCCGGTCACGGATTTCCGGTCCGCCAAGACCAGTCATACCGCGCTTTTCGGGGCATTTTGGCGCTTGATGTGCAATGAGGGGATATTGCTGCCTCCCTCGCAATTTGAAGCTATGTTTATCAGCACGGCGCACACATTACCCGTACTTCAGCGAGTAGTAAGAATAGCGGAGGACGTCTTTGCCAAGTTGGTGGAAACACCGGAAAATCAATTGAATGAGCTGGGAAATGAGACGGATGGACTGAATCCATAGGCCTGGATTCCGGCGAAAGCCGGAATGACGGCTTCGCTCTGCGATTATACTCCGATGCCGGGTCTGCGATTTTCGGACCCCAATCCGCAATCCCCAATCGTTACGGCCCGATCCTCCAGATTCCCCCACGGCTGGTCAGCCCGTTGCTTGGATCGTACGGAATCATCCAACAGGCGGTCATCTGCTCCCGAAATCCGTAATCAACGGACGGTCCCACGGAATAGAGGTGCCATTGCGCGCCCCTGAATAGATGCTCAAACGGCAATCCCGGCTCCCAGGAATTGATACCCTCATTGTACTTCCGGTTCAGGAAGAACATCGCCTTTCGATATTGTTCGGCATTCTGGATCGGAGTCCATCCCTCGAATTTGACTTTGCTGCTGAACGGGTCGAACGGAATGGAGGACATATAGGCGACCGGCGTGGTGAGGTGTTTCCCGGATGAGGGATAGTCCTCCCAATTCAATGAAAAATGCACGTACAGCCCGGATCGGGCGTCAGGCAGGTATTCGTTTGTGTCCAAATGATAAGATTCAATGGCGGTGCTGATGTTTTTCGCATCCGCTTCTACCCGCGCAATTTTGGCCCGTGTCTGCGCATTCAGGAAATTCGGAACGGCAATTGCTGCCAGAATGCCGATAATGGCCACCACGATCAGCAGTTCAATCAGGGTAAATCCAGATTTCATGCGCGCCAAGAATCCTCCTTACCTTCTTAAAGCAATCTCAAATTTCGGGTTCTTTTTTGTGTTGGATATATCATAACCGCTGGTGTGATGGAATGAAAGAACCGGGGGCTTTCGCAAGACAAGAGAGAAGAAAAAAACTCGCTTCTTGCGCGAGGACCCATTCTGCGATATGATATCGCCTTGATATCATAACCATATCATCTCTCGGAGGAATAGAATGACGAACGAGAAGACTTGTGAGGCGGTTTCGGGATGGACGATGCTGGCGATCACTGTGCTGGCGTATGCCTTTGTGATCTGGCAGTTCATCGCAGGGATCATCGTGGTTCAGGGTCGGGGCGCTCCGACGCCATGGCTGTGGATCCCGGTCCCGCTGATTGCGGCCATTTTGATGACAATCGGATTTTTCGTGCTTCAGCCCAACGAAGCGGCGGCACTGGTGCTGTTCGGTGATTACAAGGGCACAATCAAGAAGAATGGCTTCTGGTGGCGGAATCCCTTCATGTCGGTCAAGAAGATTTCGCTTCGAGCAAGAAACCTGAATGGCGATAAATTGAAGGTAAACGACAAGAGCGGGAATCCGATTGACATTGCGGCGGTTGTTGTGTGGAAAGTGGAGAACACCGCGCAGGCATTGTTTGATGTGGATGATTATCTGGATTACGTATCGACCCAGAGTGAGGCGGCAGTGCGCAACCTGGCGGGAAGGTATCATTACGATTCGACAGACCCGAATGAAGTAACCCTGCGCGGGGGAACAGAAGATGTCAACCATGAGCTGCAACGGGAGTTGCAGGAACGCCTGGGCCACGCGGGAGTCGAGGTGATTGAGGCACGGATCAGTCACCTGGCGTATGCCTCTGAGATCGCCGGGGCCATGTTGCGTCGGCAACAGGCGCACGCAGTCGTGCAGGCACGTCAGCAGATCGTGGAAGGCGCCGTAGGGATGGTGGAAATGGCCCTGACGCTGCTGGGCGAACGCCAGATTGTCCAACTGGATGACGAACGGAAAGCGGCCATGGTCAGCAACCTGATGGTTGTGTTGTGCGGCGAAGAATCCGCGCACCCGATTGTAAACGCCGGAACCCTTTATCCGTGACGAGAGGCCGATGGCAGAGCGAAAACAATTTCTGTTGCGTCTGGATCCCAAGCTATGGGATGAACTCTGCGGATGGGCCGAGCAGGAGCTGCGAAGTGTCAATGCCCAGATCGAGTTCCTCCTTCGGGATGCCGTGCTGCGCCGAAGGAAGGGGCCATCGGCTCCGGATGAAAAATCCATGAGAAAGCCGTAAGATGCACCTTGCGACTGCTCGGTACACGCAAGCCGCCAATCGACGTGAAAAGGATGATCAACCGGGAAAATGCCCGTATGGGGACATAAGCGTTATCCTCTTGTCCGCGTGGTGGAACCGCCTTATGTGTGGCGTGTTCCGCGCTCCGAATTGGAGTCGGCACGGGGGATTCTGCCGATACTGTCCCATCCGGAAGACCATCCCGAACTCGCGTCAACAATCAAGGATTCCGGACATAAAAGCGTCCGGCGACTCCCCGGCGACCGCGCAACCAGTGCGATTTACGTAAAAACATACAG
>JAKPRU010001159.1 GCA_029557025.1 Candidatus Omnitrophota bacterium
CCTTTTACAGAATGCCTTGGCGCAAATTCCGGATGGGACCGATACGCTCGGTCTGACCGCCAAACCTGATCCGGAGAAAACCGCTCTGAAAACCGAGTGGACCACAAAATTGAACACGACCGGATCGGTCCTGTTTGTGAACGTTCCAAAATTCGTCCGACAGAACCAGCGCGAGCTTCTTTTGGATGTCATGCTCGGACTGCCGGATGGGGTTCGATTGGGGGCGTTCAGAACAGAAATCGAATTCGATCCGCAATGTGTGGCCGTGCAGAAAGTCCTGATTGACGATCAAGGTCCGCAGGCCATTCTGGGGAAATCGGAGGTCTCGGAAGGACGGGTTTCGCTGGAGGGCGTGTGCCGATTCCCCGGAGACGCGACCGATACGGTTGTGCGGCTGGCGGGATTGCTCGTTACGTTGACACCACCGGAGCATGGCGCAGATTGGGATACCCGTTTCGCCCCAACCGTAACCGAACTGCTGGATCATGATGGAAAGGCTTCATTCGGATTCGGAGTTTCCACTCTTTTGCGCAGCTATGAACCGGGCGATTTGACACGAGACAGCTCGGTGGATTCCCTGGACCTTGTCCTTCTCTGCGAATGCCTCACAGGGACATCGAGTTTCGATGACCTTCGTTCAAAAAGCGCGGCGGATTTGGATGATGATGGAGAGTTTACCATTCGGGATGCGGCGGTTCTTTCTGCGTTGATAAAAGGAACGAATCTGTTCGATCCATTGACGCCAACCGGGAAACAGATCGCGGTTCGCCACGTCATCGACCGCCTCTTCACTGTCCCGCCGGCCGAGGAAACGGGATTGCTTCCCCCCATGATCGACCTGCTGACACAGTCGACAGCGGGATTGACGCTCGATGCGGCTCTGAAAGATCATGGCATCTTTGAACTGGATGGGCCGTTCACTCCGGGCAAGGGAGGATTCTTCCTGTTTGCCTTGAAATACCGGCCCTATCCCGGCAGTTCGCTTGGGGGATATCAATTAGCCGTCGAGTGCAATCCGGCTCTCATTTCCATTCAAACTGTTCTTCCGGCCGCCTCGATGGAATCGGCGGGGAAACCGTTGATATCGAATATCACAGACAACCGAGGTCGTGTTTTGTTGACTCAGCTGCCGGATTGGAAACCCGCCGAGGGCACGAACGAGCTTCTGATGGCCTCCATCCTGTGCCGAATGAAGGCGGATGCCGATGTTGCACCGGTCAGCGCCACATTCCGGCTGGTCAGCTATGGAGCCGTAGACCAGCAGGCGGAATATGTCAAAACGATTTGTCCTTCTTACACGGTTTCGAATTACCTGCCGGGCGATGTAAACGGGGATGGGTCCGTGGAAAGACTGGACGAGGCGCTCCTGATGCGATATGTAATCGGTGAGATCGGTTTGGAAGCATTTGCGAATCCCGACGCGGCGGACTTAAACCTTGACGGAAAGATCGATATGACCGACATTGTTCTGGTCGAGCAGGCCACTTTGGGAGATGCGGGGTATGATGCGTTGCGCCGCGCTCGTCGAGACGAAGCCCTTGCGAAGGAACTCAAGACACAATGAAATTCATACATCCTATGCGGAGAACAATTCGGGCATGGTCCGTTCGAATGGTTCTGATCTTATGGACCACCGGAATCGTGTTCTTGTGCCGAGTCCGGATCGGGGCGCAAGCGGAGGGGACAACGCGCTGGAGCGAATTTTCGCTGGCGCGTTTCTTCGATTCGCCGGTTGTATTCTGGACGGTGATGGGGATTTTTGCAGCGTTTATGCTGTTTTCCATCATTGTCGCGATTCGTACCTCCTTGCTGGAAAGGCGAGCGGCATCCTGGGCCGGAGAAAAATGCCTGTCGGAGTTAGTGGACGCCTTGACAACGCCGGATGCAATTCATGCATTCGTGCAGCTGCGCCGGTTGCGGAGCGAACGTCTTTATTCGAAATTGCTGAAACGGCTCCCCAGGAAAGAGGCGGCGCATCAAGTACGCATTCTGCTGGCGGATTTGCCGGCCGAGAATGACCGAAAGGCGCTTGAGGAGGAATTGCTTTCGCTGAAATTGAATCGCAAGGCGCGCCGAAAACCGTTGGCCCGTCTTTTCGACGAGCGGGATGAAATCCTTCGACGGCTGTTGATGCAGTCGTTAAGGCAGGCCAGGACCGGCGGTCCCGTGAATGTCTACCTGATCTATCTATTAGAGGATCTGGGAGCCACCGAGGCGCGGCCCATACTCGAACGATTACTCGGCACCGGCGAAATCCCATCGTCGATTCTTCAGAACGCCTTGCGGCGAATCCCACAAGCCCAGGAAGCCAAAGCGAAATAGCCGGTCGGTTTGAGTTCGATCTCGAATCCATCTTCAGGTAGCGGTTTTCGTGCGCTTGCTGGGCTTGCAGCCGGAAGTTTCTATATCCCATCTGAGAAAGTTCTGGAGGGACCCGGGAAACTGACCGGCTGATCGGGTGGATCTTCAGATGGGTTGATCGATTGTCGCACCCTCGGGTTGGGGGATACTCACCGTTCGGCATTTATTGGCGATTCTGAACGAATCACCGGGACAGAAGGATGCAACAATGGAGATTCTAATAGCCGTTTGTCAAATTTTCTGTATTGACGGAGACCGGGAAGGGAACTATGTACGGATT
>JAKPRU010000474.1 GCA_029557025.1 Candidatus Omnitrophota bacterium
AACCACGTAGCATTATTTATTATGTTACCCCTCCTTCATCGGCCGCGGGCGAGTATTTGTTTTACGGGCATATCGAAGGAAACGCGACCACCGGGATGACAACCGTCTCGCCCATGTCCATCGAACCTATCGGGATTTTTGAAAACCATATCGACCTGGGCAATGTCGCATATAGCAAAACGGAATATATACGTCAGAGTGATGAATACCGGATCGAAGTGGGACTTACACCCAACACCCCCTCCAATTCGCATTTTGTGTACCGTGAAGTGTTTGGCGATTGTTCGATTCAGGCTCATGGGAAAGCTCAAAACGATAATCCGAATTACAGTTTTAATTCGATCGTTGCCGTGGGTATATTCGATAACTTGAATTTTGGATCATCTTGGTTTGGAATCGAAACCAAAGCTACTGGCGATTGCTGGTATGGCTGGGGAAAAGGTGAAAATCTCATAAAAGCATCCCAAGTGGCGCGGTTACCTTTTCATGATGGCCGGATGCGGATCGAGCGCCACGGCGACGTGATGCGTGCATACTATTTTGATACTGAATTGAATGAATGGACCCACGCGATCGAGCATACGATGGAGTTCGAGGACCCGGTGTATATCGGAATCCTGGCCGGATGTGAATATGGCAATTACAACGTGGGAACCTTCAATGCTGTGGTGCTTACGTACGTATCTCCAACAGCCGTAACGGATTGGGAAGTATTTTAGTAAATCTTTATAATATTTTCTTTATCAATTCAAAATTCATTAAATGAATCACATAAGGAAGGAATCTGATCATGAAAAAGTACGTTGTCATTCTTCTTGCCGCCATGATATTTACGTTTCAAGCGGGGTGCGCGAAGATCATTTATGTATCCCAAACGGCCACCGGCAATCAAAGCGGTGAGGATTGGAACAATGCGTGCGCCAGCGTCACCCAGGCGCTGGCGGCCGCCAAAAAAGATCCGGATAAGCAGACCGAGATCTGGGTCGCCGCGGGGCAATATCGCGAAACCATTGCGATGAGAAATATGGTTAAAATCTTTGGCGGCTTCAGCGGAACCGAAAGCAACCAAGAGGACCGGAACTGGCTAGACCATATCACCATCATCGATGGAACCGGGCTGGAGGCGTCCACCGTCTCAGCGGTTGGCATTGGGGAAGCCGATTCGAGCGGGTATACCGCCGAATTGAACGGATTTACGATCCAAGGTTCGTCCAAGAGCGGCATTTACTGCTCGAATGCCTCTCCCAACATCCTGAATTGCATCATCACTGCGAATGCCGCCCCGGAGGGAGGTGGAATCTACTGCGACCGTTCCTCTCCCCTCATCAGTTTTTGCGCCATCCTGCACAACACGGCGGAGAAAGGCGCAGGCGTGTATTGCAACCAATCCTCGCCGCGGATCACCAAAAGCGTCTTGGCCATGAACACAGCAACATCCGGGGGAGGACTGTACTGCCAGAATCAATCGTACCCGGGGCTGATCAATTGCACCCTGGCGGACAACACCGGCAGCGGAATCGAGTGTGGATCAAGCGCCTGGGTGCGATTGCTCAACTGCATCGTGTGGAATCCGGGGATTCAGATCGCGGGGGAGAATGCCGCGTCCTCGCGGGTGGAATACACCTGTCTCAGGAATGGTTGGGCGGGTTTGGGCAACATCGCCGGCGATCCCTTGTTTGTGAATGACCAAACCGGGGACTATCACCTGCAGCCGGTTTCCCCCTGCGTCGACGCCGGCCATCCGGATCCGCTATGGAATGATGAAAAATTGCCTCCCGGATTGGGAAGCGCCCGCTGCGACATGGGCGCGTATGGCGGCACCGGCATGGCCGGCTTCCCGCTACTCTTCACGGATTCGGGCATCCTCCATGTCCGGGCGGACGCCGCGCCGGGCGGAAACGGCTCGTCCTGGGAAACCGCCCTGCCCTCCATTAATGCAGCCATCGCGTTGCAGAATTACGGAGAAATCTGGGTTGCGCAAGGCCGGTATCATGAATCGGTCCCGTTGAAATCCGATGTTGCTGTCTATGGAGGATTTGCCGGAAATGAAAAATCCCGCGACGCCCGCAATTGGTTGGCCCACGAAACCATTATCGACGCCTCCGGCTTGGTGAATTCCGCCGTGGTGGGCGCCAACCGCGCCCTGCTGGACGGCTTTACCGTGACGGGCGGGAATGAACCCCGAATCAAGTGCACCGAAACGGCTCCCACGGTGATGCATTGCACGATTACCAGCTCGGTATCCCTGACGGATGGAAGCGGGGTGCTTTGCGAACGATCGTCTCCCTTGTTTAGTTATTGCATCATTGCGGGGAATCAAGTGAAAGAATTAGAGGGTGGTGGAGTACAATGCTCCGGGCTTGGTTCTCCGAAATTTCTCAACTGCATTATCGAAGACAACTCGGCCAGTAAGGGAGGTGGTTTTTATTGCTTTGCCGCCACAACCCCCCTGTTCATGAATTGTATTATCGCCCGGAATACCGCCACGGGGAAAATGGAAAATGAGCCTAGCGGAGGCGGAATGCATTTTGTGATTGAGCCGCCGACTTTGATCAACTGCGTCATCACCGGGAACCACGGCACGGGAATTGTTGTAGTGGACGATAAGATCACGATTGTGAATAGCATCATATGGAATAATTCCGATAAAGCGATTGTGGTAGGCGATTACATGCGGGATAAAGCGAAGGTCAGCTATAGCTGCATCGAGGGAGGCTGGCCCGGCGAGGGCAATATCGATGCCGATCCCTTGTTCGTGGATCCGGAAAACGGCGATTACCATCTCCAAAACGGGTCTCCGTGCATCGATGCCGGGCTCGTGGCGAAGGCGCCCAACGAGGACGTGGAAGGCCGCGGCCGTCCGGGGAGCGACGGGTTGGTGGACATGGGTGCGTATGAATCGATGCCGGAATACAGCGCCATGGTCTATGTGAGGGATTGGATGATGCTGGAATGATTCACAGGCGTGACATCACGAATGGGAAGAGTGTGCTACATTGAAAGAATCCGATTGCGATTGACGTCGGCACGGCGCGGATTGGGGATATCAGCGATTTGATCCCGACCAGTGGAATACCCGCCGAATTGTGGACTCTCTACTGATCCGCCGCATGGGTTTTGAAGAAGATCCATGAAAAAATCACCTCACCCAATAATTGGAGGTTGAATTTGGATTCAGGAAGATGCCCAAGGATAAGATACCAGGCGGCTTTCAGGGTTACGAAATACGGATAACCTTCATCATTTCATGGGTAATATCCGCACCATGAAACGGGTCGAATACATTCCCATTCATATCCTCGTTTCCGCTCTTCCGAACCATGTGCATAAGGGATTATTGCAATTGTTCTGCTCGTTTTTGCTTTCAAAAATG
>JAKPRU010000520.1 GCA_029557025.1 Candidatus Omnitrophota bacterium
GATTCCCGCAGGAAATCATTTCCACAATTGAACAGCATCATCAGGTGGTTCCCGGGGGGAATGGCCAGATCCTCGATGCCGTGATGCTGGCCAACTATGCCGCAAAATCGATGGGCATCGGATTGGGCGCGGAGGGCTTCAATCTGCAGATTGACTTCGCGGGCTCCCGGGAGAGGCTTGGCCTGTCTACGGAAGGATTTGAGCGCGCCTGCGCCCAGGCTGCACTTTGGATTGCCGAACAGAAAAAAGGCATGGAATCCGCTGAATAACGAAACCTTTAATGGATAACGGCTTGCCTGCCGATTTCAACTATCGGACGACTCCGGGACCTGCACGGGCATGAACGTTTCCAGTATCGCAGGGTATCAACAAAAAACCGATGCTTGCCCGGAAAGAGACCGGACCTATTCAGAATTGACGCCGCAATTCTGCAGAAGAAATTGTTGAGGATTTATGGCTATGACCGTTCGGAAAAAAAGAACCCGCAAAGCTTCCAGTCCTGCTCTGCCACCTGCGACATTTGATGATGCCCTTGCGCTGCTCATCCAGCTTGAACCAAGCGACATGAGCGGTTTCAAGCGGCTTTCGGATACTCTTCAGTCCGTAATTGCAGGTGGTTCCCTGGATCAGGGCATCGTAAGACTGATAGGGGAGGCCCGGGAACAGATCGATCGGCTGGTCCAGGGTGAAACCACCGATGTTGAAGACGTGCTGGTCGAAACGTCCAGGCTGCTGGAACTCGCTTCCAACGCGAGAGAAGCCAGCGTTTTTCATGCTGAACCCATGGAATGCCCGACGCCAAAGGCATCCGAGGCGACTCCGGAGCCGGAACAGACGCAACCCGACCCCTCGGTGGATACGGCTCCGGCCGCGCCCGCGAAGGCCGAGATTCCGGATTCGACAGAAGAATCCGAAGCCTCGGACGCTTTGCCCGTGGATGCCGATCCGGATCTGTTGAAGGAATTCATCGCCGAATCCAGGGAGCTTTTGGAAAAATCCGAAGCTGCACTTCTGGCTTTGGAAAACAACCCGGATGACGCGGAATCCGTCAATACGGTTTTCCGGGCGTTTCATACCGTGAAGGGAACTTCCGGCTTCCTCGGACTCAAATCTATTTCGGAACTGGCGCATCACGCCGAATCTTTATTAAGTCGCATCCGGAACAAGGAAATCCGCCTGATCGGCGGCTATGCGGATCTTGCGCTGCGGTCTCTCGACATGCTGAAGAAAGCGGTGGCTTCGGTGGAAGAGGCGTTGCGGGGCGCCCCGCTCCTGGTACCTGATGGGTATGCAGAGTTGCAATCCGTGCTTGCCAATCCCGAAGCTGCAGGGATTTCCGAGGAGATCACCGCAGTGGAGTTGCCGGAAAAAGAGGCCGCAGAGGCGTCCGGCGATTGCGGTGTGGAGCTTGAGGCCGTCAGAACGGAACCGCAGGTGGACCCGTCGGTCGCAGCTGCCGCGAATGGGAACGAGCCCAGAGAGATTCCCAAGAAGCAGATCGCGCCCCAGCGCGAAGGGGAATTTGAAGCCTCTATCCGTGTCAACACGGCGCGCCTGGACAAGTTGATAAACATGGTCGGCGAGCTGGTGATTGCGCAATCCATGGTTGCTCAGGATCATCACCACATGGAGGAAAGCTGTCACGATCTGCTTCGCAAGGTCACGCAGGCAGGAAAAATT
>JAKPRU010000541.1 GCA_029557025.1 Candidatus Omnitrophota bacterium
GTAAACGGGGGGAAAGCATCTCCCGCCCGGTTCACGGGGAGGGTTGGGGTGGGGGTTCTTTTCTCTCATAATAGAGACGTTACTTTTTCTTATACACGTCATCCGGATCGAAAATTCTCTCCGCAATTACCTGCAAATTTCCTTTTTCATCAAACTCGCGGAAATAACACGAGAAATAGCCCTCGTGACACGCCGCGTCGATCTGATCGACGAGGAACAGCAGCGAATCCGCATAGCAGTTGACCCGGACTGCCTTCACAATCTGATAGTTACCCGACTCTTCTCCCTTAAACCACAAGCGTCCCGTGGAGCGGCGGTAATAGTGCATTTTGCCGGTAGACAGAGTTCGCTCGAGCGCTTCACGATTCATATAGGCCAGCATCAGCACCCGGCCGGTTTTCTCATCCTGGGCGACCGCCGGAACGAGTCCGTCGCTCTTGAAATTGACCTGCTGGACAATTCGCTCAATTCGATCCACAATAAATCACCGATTTTTCCAGGTTGAGGCAAGGTACCTCTTTGTGCCCGAGTCTTCCAGATTGCCGATCTGTTTTCCCTGTGTTTTTCCGTCCAGAATTTGGACAACATCGGACAAGGATCTTGCGAGCGGGACTCCCGGCGGAACGCCGTCATATTTCCCGAAATAATCGATCAGAATCGGCCGAATACCCGCCGCCATGGCCCCTTCCACATCGCTGTCCATACTGTCACCGACATGCCAGGCATGGCGGGAATGAACGGCCATTTCGCGCAAGGCAAGCCGGAATATTTCCGGATCGGGTTTCTCCACACCCAGGGAATATGAGCCGAACACCTTCTCGAAATACCTCCGGATTCCCGTGCTCCGAAGCGCGGTTTCCAGGGTATCGCCCCAGTTTGAAATGATAGCCATCCGATATCCCTGCCGGTGGAGCGTGTCCAGCGAGTGCCGTGTATCGGGGAACAGGCGTAACGCGGTTCCAGAACGCCAGATACTCCATAGTTCTTCTTGTGCTTTCTTGATATTTCCCGGATACCCGCAGCGGTTCAGAAGTTCGGTATACAGTCTCATCCACCACGCCCGGAAGGCCTCCAGGTCCAGTGTGGTCATAGGACCAAGGGTTGGTTTAATCTCAATTGCGTTTTCGCGCACAAATTGTTCTTCGACTTCCAGTCCTGCTTTTTTGCAGATGGCGACGATGGCCTCGTGCATTGTGCGACGCGCGAAAATCAACGTATCCCCGACATCGAGGAATACGACGGTTTTGTTCGGTTCAGGCATGATTCTCCAGTTTATGGATTGTCTGTTTGTTCTCAAAGCCACCGGAAAGGATTCACCACAGAGCGGAATAAGACCGCTTTCGTGGGAATCCACGGTGAAGGCCGTATCGGACGGCCGCATCCACAGCGGCCTGGTATTCCTCGGCTGTGATGGAACGAGACAGGGCAGGACGCCGCCACGCACGATGGCATGGGCGGTATTGGTCCATGATGTTGACATAAGTCTCAATGGAAATCTCCTCGGCGATGAACCGCATGGCCTCTTCCGTTCCAGCCAGATTTTCCGGCAGAACCAGATGCCGGATCAACAGCCCCCGGGTTGCGGTTCCGGCAGGACCATCCGCGCGCAAATCCCCGACCTGCCGGTGCATGGCTTTCAGTGCGGCCTTGGCGTATCGCGGATAATCCGGCGCATCGGAGAGTTCTTCGGCGATTTTTGGATCGGTATATTTGAAATCCGGCATGTAAATATCCACAATTCCGTCGAGTAGTTGGATGGTCTCGACCGATTCATATCCCCCGCAGTTGTAAACCAGCGGAAGCCGGAATCCGATTTCTGTCGCTGTTACCAAGGCTCTAAGAAGATGCGCCACAAAATGCGTCGGCGTTACAATGTTCAGGTTATGGCAACCACGATTCTGCAAGGAGAGGAAGATCGAGGCCAATCGGCTGATCGGAACCCACATTCCCTCTCCGCCCTGGCTGATCTCGGAGTTCTGACAAAACATGCAGGAGAGGTTACATCCCGAAAAGAACACCGTCCCGGAGCCACCCCGGCCCACAAGGCAGGTCTCCTCGCCGAAGTGCGGACCCGCGCTGGAGAAGTACACGCAGTCCGGTTCCGGTTCGCCGTTGCCCCAGCGCCCGTGGCTTCCGCAATATCCGATCTTTCCCGCGAGCCGATCCACGCCGC
>JAKPRU010000551.1 GCA_029557025.1 Candidatus Omnitrophota bacterium
AGGCCTTGACATCCATGGCGACATAATCAAGAAGATTCCGTTTCAGCAAATCGGACAGTACTGCGGGGCGGCTGCCATTGGTGTCGAGTTTAACCTTGAATCCCAGCGTTTTGACGCAGGCGAGAAAATCCGGAAGATCAGGCTGAATCGTGGGTTCCCCCCCGCTGACCACGAGGCCATCCAGTTTACCGCGTCGATTATCCAAGCGCCGAAGAATGTCGTCTGATGTCAGCGCCGAACCGTGGGCGGGCGCAAGCGGTAAGAGCCCCCCGTTGTGGCAGAACCTGCAACGAAAGTTGCAGCCTTGTGCGAACGCAATCGCGGCCACAGTCGAAGGGTAGTCACTCAACGTGAACGGTTGATAACCTCCAAACAACATGACAATGTTTCACCAGGTGCATGAATGTTAGGAAACCACATCCGGGGCGGCCGACAGGGCGGACTCGCCAAGGGTCGCTATCATGTAACGGTTTCTCAGTTTGAATTCCTCCTGCTTGCCGGCGTTCCATTGGTTTACCGGGCGGAGGTAACCCACAATACGAGAGTAAATTTCCGTTTCCGTGGCGCAGATGGGGCACAACGGATGCTCCCCGCGCAGATAACCGTGGCTTGGACACACGGAAAAACTCGGGGACAGGGTGAAGTAAGGCAGCGTGTAGTTCTCGCATACATGTTTGACGAAATGTTTCACGGAGGCCGGATCGGCCACGGATTCACCCAGGAAAACGTGGAGTACGGTCCCCCCCGTGTATTTTGACTGCAATTCGTCCTGTAAATCGAGAACGGTAAAAATATCTTCGGAATAGTTGACCGGCAATTGGGTGGAGTTGCTGTAGAACGGCTCAGAGCCTCCTTCCACCATGTCCTGATTTGCGAAACGAATATCCGGATACCGTTCACGATCCAAGCGCGCCAGCCTGTAGGTGGTTCCTTCTGCAGGGGTCGCTTCCAGGTTATAAAGATTGCCTGTGCTCTCCTGGTATTCGGCCAGGCGGTCGCGCATGGCCTCAAGCATCCTGGACGCGAATGCGCGCCCCTCCTCCGAACCTATATCGCAGCCAAGAAGATTGACGCAAGCCTCATTCATTCCCACGAGGCCTATGGTGGAAAAATGATTGTGCCAGTAACTGCTGTAATGCTTATGAACGTCCCGGAGATAGAAACGCGTGTATGGATACAGGTTCTTATCGGTGAACGCCTCCAGAATGCCTCGCTTGGTTTCCAGACTTTCCCGGGCTGTGTCCATGAGCCGGTATAGTCGTTCCACAAAATCGGCTTCGTCCTTGGCAACATAGCCGAGGCGCGGCATGTTGATGGTAACCACGCCGATGGACCCCGTCAATGGGTTCGCACCGAAGAGACCGCCGCCCCGTTTCTCCAGCGTACGCAAATCAAGGCGCAACCGGCAGCACATGCTTCGGGCATCTTCGGCAGACATCTGGGAGTTCACAAAATTGGCGAAATAGGGAATGCC
>JAKPRU010000556.1 GCA_029557025.1 Candidatus Omnitrophota bacterium
CTAAGAAAACTCGCCCATCGACAGGCACAGAGGCCTGTCCCACCAGTGGGCCAGGCGTCCCTGCCTGGCAAAGAAAGGCTTTCCTCACCCAATCACCGGCCCCGCCCGAGTCGCGCTCCTAAGAAAACTCGCCCATCGACAGGCACAGAGGCCTGTCCCACCAGTGGGCCAGGCGTCCCTGCCTGGCAAAGAAAGGCTTTCTTCACCCAATCACCGGCCCGGCCCGAGTCGCGCTCGCGATGACGGGAAAGTCGGATTATTTATACTCTCTCCCCTTCACAAACAACCCCCCTCCGGGGCGCATCCGGTTCACATTGCAGCGTGCGCAGATGTCGATGACATGGTACTTGCCGGTCTGGTGCAAGTTCCGAATTCGTTCGATCTGCGGACTGTGCCAGATCTCCTCAATGGTCTTGTTGTTCACGTTCCCCAGCTTGATTGCGCCTTCGTAATCCCCGCAGCAGAGATGCACGGAACCATCCCACCAGATAAATAGCCGCTGCCAGAGCTGCGAGCAGGCGAAAAAGGTATTTTCCTGTTCCGAAGATGTGCGATCGACCTTGTCATGCCCCAGCGGATTTTGATAATCCACGGTCGAAACCAAATCGACTTTGTCTTTCCAGAACGCCACGAAGTTTCCATAGTCCTCGACATTGTCTTTCATTTTGACCATGGAAACCCGTGTCACCGGAAACCTTTTGCCCATCTCGTTGCGGATTTTCTGGAACCGAAGGATATTACCGACTACCTGGTCATAGTTGGCCCCGGCGCGAAGTTCCTCATAGAGTTTTTTATCGTGCGCATCAAATGAAAAGATGATCTTGTCCAGCCCGGCCTCGATCAGCTCTCGTGATTTCTGTTCGGTCAGCATCGTGGCATTGGTGTTGAACATCACATCGAGGATTCCCTTTTCCTTGGCGTACCGGACCATCTCGACGCATTTCGGGTGCAGCAGCGGCTCGCCGAGGTAATTGTATTTCACGGAACAGAGTCCCTTCTCTGCGCCCTCGTCGATGACCTTCCGGAACAGCTCGAAGGAGATATGGCCGAACGGTCCCAGGGTTCCGCTTTCCAGGGCCTGTGTGCGTGGGCAGTGGGGGCAGCGCAAGTTGCAGACCCGTGTTGTTTCAATATCCAGGTGAATCGGGAAGCGTTCCACGATGAAATTCTTCGGGTTCTCGGCCCATTTACGCCGATATTCCCAGTAGGCGTCCGAATAGGCTTTCTCCCAGGGATACATGCCGCCATCCGCCGGACGCAGCTCATGATAGGATGGATTGATTTTTACATCGGGTTTCTTGTCGGCGACTGTGCGCATGGAATCGTTCCCTGTAATTGGTCTGTCGTTCAACTTCCTTATTTTCGACCTTCGGAGCATGAATCTTAATCCGTCCGATCAGGCGACCGTGACCGTGCGGCCACCGCTGCGTTTTTTTATTCTCCCTGGAAAGAAAATCTCCGAAGTGAGACTATGTCAAGTTTGAAAATACGACGTTTGGGAGGAGAACGCAATCCATGAAGGTTCTCATTACCGGTTCGAGCGGCATGATCGGGACCAACCTGGCGCTTCGCTTAATGCAGGATGGTCATACTGTGCTGGGAGTGGACTATCGGAATAACCCCTGGACCGATTGTATTCCTTTCCGAACCATCGATTTACGAAAAGACTGTATCGGCCGATTGGTCGAGCTGATCAAGGGATTTGAGATCGATATAGTGGTCCATCTCGCGGCCCATGCCAAGGTATATGAATTGGTTGTTGAGCCATCTCGTGCGCTTGAGAATGTGGTGATTACGTTCAAAGTGGTTGAAAGCGCCCGGCTGGCCGGAGTTCCCATCATTTTCGGCAGCTCCCGTGAAGTGTACGGAGACATCCATCGCCATGTGACCAACGAGGGATGCGCCGATTTTGTGGTCGCCGAAAGCCCATATTCCGCCAGCAAGATTTCCGGCGAGGCGTTTATTTATTCATTCGCCCAGTGTTACGGTCTGCCGTATATCGTGTTCCGCTTCAGCAATGTGTACGGGCGATACGACAATGACCTTGAACGGATGGAGCGTGTCACACCCCTGTTTATCCGCAAAATTGCCCAGGGTGACCCGATTGTCATTTTCGGTAAGGAAAAGGTCCTGGATTTCACCTATATTGACGACTGTATTGAAGGGATCTATTCGGGTATCCGGGAACTGACCTCCGGTCGGGTCAAGAATCAGACGATCAATCTTGCCTACGGCGAGGGGAACAGCCTGGACCAGTTGGTGACATTTATCGCGGAAGCCTTGGGAGTGGAGCCTCAGGTGTCGTATCGGGCAAGCCAGCCGGGAGAGGTTACGCGGTATGTGGCGGATGTGACCAAGGCCCGTGAATTGCTGGGCTATCACCCCCAGACTCCCCTGTCGGAAGGGATCAAAAAAGCGGTTCAATGGCAGAAGGAAGCTGGATATCTTGCCTGATGCATCGGCTGAACAGTATTTCACAGGGCAACCATGGGGGGTTGCCCCTACGATTCTGCTGTGATGTCGTAGGGGCAGGCCCTTGTGCCTGCCCACATTGTCTCAACAAAGAGGTCCGACAATGAGCGGCAATCGCAGTTCGGTGGGGATTCCCTCGGTGGATCGCG
>JAKPRU010000568.1 GCA_029557025.1 Candidatus Omnitrophota bacterium
AGGATCAACAACCGCACCCGATGGATAATTCCCATACCCATAATCCTGACACCACTCATCCACATTTCCACTCATGTCAAACAGTCCCAACGCATTTGGCAACTTTGTTCCTACCCCATGACTTCGGTGATTTGAATTTTCATATACCCAGGCATAATCCACGAATTGAGTTTCGTTCAAGTCATCTCCCCAATAAAAGCGGGTCCTGGTTCCCGCGCGGCAGGCGTATTCCCATTCCGCCTCCGTTGGCAAGCGAAAGGTCATTCCCGGATAATTTTTCCCAGACCTCGCGTTCAACCCAGCACAAAACGCTACCGCGTCATTCCAGGACACTTCAACTACCGGTTGGTCATCTCCATTCAGGGTTACGCCATTATAATCACCACTATCATGGTCCGGCCAGAATAATCGAAATTGCGCGTTGGTGATTTCATACTTACTCATGTAAAAATCCTTCGTGATCGTCACCCAATGTTGCGGACCCTCAGTCGGCAATCGATCTTTTTCAGAATCTGGGCTTCCCATCAAAAAAGACCCCCTCGGAATCAACACCATTTCCAACGGCTTTTTCCTACTTTGGAAAGGAATGACAGGAAAAGAGAAGACGGTGATGGTCTCGCCAGGTTTCATGAGATACGGCGTAGGGGTGAAAGTGGGATTCGGGGTAGGGGTGGAGGTGGGTATTGGGGGAGTGGAACCGTACTCTTCCGCAACCAATTTTAGGATTTCCAACCGGTCGATATATACCGTTACCGATTCGGATTGTCCCGTGGCCGCCACTTGGATGACCGGAGTGATGAGAGTTCCCTTGTCCGGTTCATACAGCAGAACCAATCTTCGCTCTCCACTGACGAAACTCGCCGTGCTGGCTGTAAACAAAGTCATAATGGAACCATCGACATTGTTTAACGTATTCAAGTCCCCGCGCAAAGCGCCCAATGTCACGGAAGCGTTGGGACTATAGGCGCGCACCGTCATGCGCATGAGGATCGGTGCGCCTTGCGTATACACGGCATATAAAGGATGGATAAAAACCACTTCATTGGGTCTCACGGTGAGAGCCAATCCTCTATCATCTAGCGTGGATGCGAAGGCCCCCATGGGAAATTCGCACAATGCAGCCGAACCCGCCGGCTGGCCGGTAAATCCGCCCGGAATTTCATTCCACCCATTGTTGGCGAGGGACGATTGATCGAATTCATAGACCATCAAAGAAGAAGGTGGAGGAGTGGGTCGAGAAGGATTGGAACCGAACTCCTTCGCATCCAATTTCAGGATTTCCAACCGGTTGATATATACCGTTACCGATGCGGATTGTCCCGTGGCCTCCACTTGAATGACCGGAGTGATGAGATTTCCTTTATCCGGTTCATACAGCAGAACCAATTTTCGCTCTCCACTGACGAAACTGGCCGTGCTGGCTGAATACAAAGTGGCAATGGAACCATCGACATTGTTTCCCGTATTCAAGTCCCCGCGCAAAGCGCCTAATGTCACGGAAGCGTTGGGACTAAACGCGCGCACCGTCAGGCGCATGAGGATCGGTGCGCCTGGCGTAGCCACGGGAGATAAAGCATGGATGAAAGCCACTTCATTGGGTCTCACGGTGAGAGCCAATCCTTTTTGATCTTGCGTGGATGCGAAGGCCCCCAAAGGAAATGCGGACAATGCAGCCGAACCTGCCGGCTGGCCGGTAAATCCGCCCGGGATTTCACGCCACCCATTGTTGGCGAAGGACGATTGATCGAATTCATAAACCATGAGTGGTGAAATAGATTGAGCGCAGGTGCCCGGAGTCAGCCCGATCAAAACCAAAGTGTATATTGTGATATAGCCAAGGAATCTTCGCGACATAAATCGGTTCATCTCGCCATCTCCCAAAATAGAATCCAGAACTATTTCAAAACAATCGAGGAACGCATACCCCCTTAAAAACTACCGGATGATTGTCCCACTAAATCTTGATTAACCTCAAGAGAACTTCCACTTTCAAATTTATGTGAGAGGGACATCTTTGAGATGTTGGGGGAACGCAGTTTTTCGGCCCCGGCCCCCCAGCGCGGGAAAGAGACCCGCCCGGTTCATCGGATTGAATCACCCCGGCGTGGGATGCCCCCGGCCTGCCTGCACGGCAAGGCGGCGGGAAGCGGCCTGCCGGTTCCAGGAAGCGAAGATCCTTGGCCTGTCCATTAGGGTATGTCACTGAATCCCCGGCCATTTCTCTCGGCCTGTTCCATCCGGGATTGCCCCCATGGCTCCTCGGCCCGGTCAGCCCGGCATCCTGATTCCATCCCCTTCCCGATAGTTTCTCGGCCCCCAGTATACCCGTGGCGGATCGGCCTGGCGGCGGCCCAGCTACCCCGTGTTGATCCTCCTCATCAAGGATAGGGAGGAAGCGATACAG
>JAKPRU010000601.1 GCA_029557025.1 Candidatus Omnitrophota bacterium
CCCTGCGGTGATAGCTTACATTCTCGGCCACGTCAGGCTTGCGTTCTCCTCGAAGAGTCAGCGTTTTCCCCACAACGGAAATATCGAGGTCTTCCGCCTTGATCCCGGGCAGTTCCGCCGTAACCGTGATTCTGTCGGCATCTTCGGTCACATTGAGTGCTGGGAAGACTCCCGATGCCGCCACCCCTGGGCCTCTACCCATGATCTGCGAAAACAGACGGTCCATTTCCCTCTGTACGCGGGCGAGTTCCTGGAACGGATTCGGAAAACCGAATGGATTTCTGTAACGGATAACAGCCATGGTCAAATCCTCCTTTCCTGTTAAGTATACTGTATTTTTCAGTTTCTCGATCCATCAAGCCTGAAGCTAAGATCCTCCGCTCAACATGTCAATACACGTCAAAAAAAATTTTCGTGTAATTGCATTTTGGGAAAGATATGCTAATAATAAAAGACAAAAGGAGAACGGTTTTGCTTCGGTAGCCGGGTGTACAAGTGGAGAGAAAAACCATGGAAGGAAGAATAAACGATGCGGGCAGGGAGTCGCCGGCTTCCGGATACGAATCGCCCGTGGAGCACCTGGACAATGTCCAGATCCGGAGACTTACCGAGGCGTTCGATGCATGGCATGATGCGGCTCCCAGCCTTTATCTTCGAAAGGTGAGGGGAAGGTACCGCCTGGCCTATCTCTTTATGCGTTTTACGGGGGCGCGGATCGGGGAGATCCTGAGGGTTGACGATACCTGCGACATCGATTATCAGCGGGGGGAGATCAGGATTGTACTTCCTGTGCGTCCGCCGTCGCGAACAGTTCACAGAACCATTCCGCTCCCCGTTGCGGCGGTATCCAGCGTCCAGCAGTACCTGCAAGAGTTTCCGAACATGCGCGGGAGAGTCTTTTCCCTCGACCAGGGGAATTTCAGAAGGGAATTCTATAGAAGGGCAGCAGAGGCGGATATCCCGAGAAAGCTTTCGCACCCGCACATCCTGAGACATACCCGGGCCGTCGAGATGCTTCGGGCGGGGGTTCCCCTCACCACGGTCCAGGTACTGCTCGGCCACTCGCTGACCAGCACAACGGCGATCTATCTGCAGCGGTCGGACGACGCGGCCAAGAGAATCCTGGAAGAAAGAGGATTGTTGTGAAAAGGCGCCGGTATCGACTGCAGGACAACTGTGTCATGGACTCGAGGGCTGGGGGGAGGAGGA
>JAKPRU010000603.1 GCA_029557025.1 Candidatus Omnitrophota bacterium
CGGCCTTCACAGGCCAGGGAGTATACAGCACAACATGCACCAGAACCACGAATGCCATCCCGACTGCCATCACGGCAGATGGAATCTGAATGGCTCCCCGCCCCGGCTGTTTCATCAGCCCACCACCGTGGGTAAACATCACGCCGAACAGAAGTAGAACGAGTATCCCGCCGACATAAATGACTAACTGTGCGATACCGAGGAAGTCCGCCGCCAGGTACAAGTACAGGCCCATCACGCCCAGGAACGTGAAGAGAAGCGCGAAACCGGCATAGACCAGTGTTCGCGCGAAGGCGGTAATCAGCGCCGATCCGACAATGACCGCCGCAAGCGCCCAAAAAACGAGACTAGAAAGCCACTCGTCCACTTAACGGAACTCCTAACGGTTTGGTGGTTCGTTTCTTATCCCCCGGTTTTGGGGGAATCGGATTCGAACAGAAATCTCGAATCAGTTGGGTGCGATCCTGAAAGACGGTCTCGTAATCCTCGGACATGAAAATGCTTTCGGTGGGACAGACCTCGGTACATAGAGCGCACCAGCAGCATTTACGGTAGTCGATGGCGAAACGTATCGGGCGGCGTTCTTTCCCTTTGCCTTCGCCCTCGCATTCGATACAGCCGACCGGACAGACATTGACGCAGGCATTACAGGCGATGCACCGACTGGGATCGTTTACCACCATGCCGCGCAATCGTTCCGGCATGATTCGGCGTTCATCGGGATACTGAAGGGTACAGCCGGGGCTGAAAAGTTCCCGCAGGGTAACTTTCATCCCTTTCAGGCTGGTTGTAATCCCTTCAAACACTTCCTGCAGGATGTTCACCATAGTTGAAAATCCATATTCGTTGTTCCCGAATCGGGGAACGGTTATACCTGTCCGAAAATGTACATCCACAACGCGCTGCCGACGATATTCAGCAGTCCGAGCGGAATGAGAAATTTCCAGCATAATGCCATCAATTGATCTATGCGGAATCGAGGCAATGTCCAGCGCAGCCACATGGTCAGAAAAATAAATGCGGAACATTTTAATAGAAATACAACAGGATCGGGCAGGAATTGGATGTTCCGGGACAACACGCCATTCCAGCCGCCGCAAAACAGAAGTGTACTCAATGCGGCAGCAACAAACATGTTCGCATATTCTGCCATAAAAAAGAACGCAAACCGTATTCCGGTGTATTCGGTATGATAACCCGCGACCAGTTCCGATTCGGTTTCCGGCAGGTCGAACGGAGTTCGATTTGTTTCGGCAAGAGAAGAAATGTAGTAGCCGATAAACGAAAGGAAGAGGAATGGATTTCGGAATAGATACCAGCCGAAAATCCCGCCCCAGCCGAACAGACCGGTTTCCTGAGACCGGACAATCTCACCGAGGTTCAGCGTTGCGGCATACATGATTACCGGCATGAGATGCAACGCGGACGGGATTTCATAGCTGAGAAACTGAGCCGCCGTCAGCATCCCGCCATACAGGGACCATTTGTTATGCGAGGCCCAACCCGCCATAATGATCCCAATGGCGACAATCGCCGACATGGCAAGAATATAGAATACGCCGATATTGAGATCGCTAACGACCAGTTTCGGGCCGAACGGGATTGCAGCATAGGCGAGAAATGCGCCGCCGAATACCAGGACCGGCGCTTGAATATACAGCCATTTATCCGCCATCGCCGGGATAATGTCTTCTTTCAGGAACAGTTTGAGTCCATCCGCTACGGTCTGAAGCCAACCGTGGAATCCGCCGACATAGATCGGCCCCAGGCGTGCCTGCATGTGCGCAGAGACTTTCCGCTCCGCCCAGACCGCGACCAGCGCCACGAGCGCTACCCAAGCCAGCATGATTCCCGCGCCGATCAGGGCAACCAGCAGAACGACCACGGAGACCGGCCAGGCGGACAGGAACTGTTCGTGCAGATAGGGAACAAAGTGCATCAGCGGTCCACCTCCCCCATTACGAGGTCGAAACTTCCCACGACCGCCACGAAATCGGAGACCAGCATATTCCTTGACAATTCCTGAACTACGCTGAGATTGCAGAAAGAAGGTCCCCGAACCTTCACGCGAACAGGTCTCTTGCTCCCATCGCTGACAACGTAGAAAGCCAGTTCTCCACGGGGATTCTCCGACCGGAAGTAGCATTCCCCTGCAGGTGGTTTGAAATTCCGGGGGATTTTTGCCCGAAACGGCCCTTCGGGAATGCCCTCCAGCGCCTGCTCACAAATCTTCACACATTCATACATTTCGCGAACCCGAACCATGTAGCGGTCCCAGGTATCGCCGAGTTGCCCCTTTTCCCCTTTGCCCACGCAGACATTCCAATCGAACTTGTCATAGATCGAATACGGTTCATCACGCCGAAGGTCCCAATCTACTCCCGACGCGCGGAGGATCGGGCCGGTACAGCCGTAGGCGATGGCTTTCTCGGCGGAAAGAGGGCCAATGTTTGCGGTTCGGCGGATAAATATCCGGTTGTAGGAAAGCAACTCATTGATCGCGTCGAGTTTCGGAACGTACTGGCGGAGAAAAGCCTTGCATTTTGCGGCGAAGGTAGGTGTGATGTCGTCCGTCACACCTCCGATTCGAATGTATCCATAGCATAACCGCCCCCCGGAAATTTCCTCCAGAATGTCGAGGATTTCCTCGCGTTCGCGAAAGGTCAACAGAAATGGCGTAAATGCCCCCAGGTCGAGACCATAAGTCCCCACCATGACCAGATGGCTGGCGATCCGATTCAGCTCCGCCACGATCACACGGATGTATTCCGCGCGTTGGGGAACCTCAATCCCGGCCAGTTTTTCCACGGTCATGGCCCAAGCCCAGTTGTTGTTCATGGAAGAGAGGTAGTCCAGGCGGTCGGTGTATGGGGTATAAGTGTCGTATGGGACATTTTCGCCGATCTTCTCAGCGCATCGGTGCAAATAGCCGATGAAGGGAACCGCTTCCTGGATCTCCTCGCCATCGGTGCGGAGAAGGAGCCGAAGTACACCATGAGTGCTGGGATGTTGCGGCCCCATGTTGATCAACAACTCATCGCTTCCGGAAGCGAGAGTCCGCCGTTCCTCAATACGAAATCCCAGCGATTTCAGATCCACATTCATGGCTTCTTCACCGACCCCTGTCACAATCCCAGTTCACGAAGTTTCTCGTGCGTGGGCATTTCATAATCTTTTCGCAACGGGTGACCGATCCATTCATCGGGAAGCAGAATTCGCCTCAAGTCCGGGTGGCCCTCAAAGACGATTCCGAACAAGTCAAAGGTTTCTCGTTCCAGCCAGTCTGCCGAGGGCCAGATGTGGGCCAGAGTGGGCACCATCGGCGAATCCTTTAAAACCTCGGTCTTGAGGACCACAAAATGTCGCTTCGGCATGGAAAACAGGTGGTACACTACGGCGAGTGTTTCTGCCTGATCCAGGCCGGTGACGCAATGAAGCATATTGCATTGCCAATCGGGATCATCCCGCAGGAATTTGCATATCTCCGGCAAGAAGCCGGGCCGGACCAGGATGTGTCGGTCGGGCTGGGTATCCGATAAGGACCGGATTGCATCCCCGAAGTGGGATTTCAGGACCGGGAATGCCTGCTCAGTCCGGAATCTCATCGAGTTATTGATCACCGGCGGTTTCGGTTCGCCCGCCTTCGCTTCCTGGTTCATGCCGACACTTTCTTTCTCAGGATACGATCCTGTCGAACTTTTTCCTGGAGCTCCAACAAACCTGCAAGGAGCGTTTCGGGGTGTGGGGGGCAGCCGGGGATGTAGATATCTACGGGCACATAGAGGTCCACACCTTTCACAACACTGTATCCGTGTTTGTAGTACGGCCCGCCGCCGATGGCGCAAGACCCCATGGCCATCACCCAGCGGGGTTCCGGCATGAGATCGTAGAGCTGTTTGAGGCGGGAGGCCATCTTATAGGTGACCGTACCGGCCACGATCATCAGGTCCGCCTGGCGTGGGGAGGGGCGGAATACGCCCGCGCCGAATCGCTCCAAATCGTACCGTGAAGCGCCGGTGCACATCATTTCGATCGCGCAGCAGGCCAGGCCGAAACTCATCGGCCAAAGCGAGGACTGACGTGCCCAATTGAACACCGCGTCTACACTGGTGACGATCACGTTATCGTTGAATTTGTTTTCCAACAGGCCCATGATTCGGTTCCTCAACTGCGGGGTGACCGCCGGGCCAAAACCCATTCCAGATGACCTTTTCTCCAGACATAGGCCAATCCGACCGTCAAAATCAACAGAAAAATAAACATTTCCACAAACGCGAATAATCCCAAGTCTTTATATACAACCGCCCAAGGGAATAGGAACAGCACTTCAACATCGAAAATAATGAAGATGATGGCGACAATATAGAATCGGATGTTAAACCGAACCCACGGCCCGCCGACGGGCTGTTCGCCACATTCGTAGGTGTTGAGTTTCTGGGGGTAGGGGTGCTGTGGGCGGAAAAGACGATTCAGGATGAGGTTTCCGGCCACGAAGGCAATCGCCACCAACAGAAACACCAAAATCGCGGCATACTGCGCCGACATCTCTCTCATTCCCTTGTTGCCTTCGGGGTTAACGCCGCCACACACCAGAGACAGATTACGGTAGACCCATCATTCAGGCAAGGCAAGGTGGGGGGCGGTGGGCCGGTTATTGGACATTTGTAAGATCCCCTTGTCAGATCGGACTTTCGCGGATTCGGTTTTTACTGCTTGACTGCCGATAAGAACCCCTTGTCCAGCAGCGCCTCGACTTCTTCCTGAATTCGTTTGGCGGTGAAACGGGGTTTGATTTTCTGGACGGTTTCCGCCATCTCGCGTGGGGGCTTTCGCCGATTTTTCTCCTGCAACTCCTGGTCGGCATAAACGATGGTGCTGAGCATTTCGAGATCCGCTGCCGACCGATCTCCAAACTCCTGAACAACTTCCTCGATATCCTTCTCGTATCGTTGAAGAAAACCCCTAGCTCGCTGTTTGATTCTCTCAGCCTCTGGACCGGCCGAAACCAGATAGCCGGATCCTTGAGGATAAGAGACCGTCTCGCTCTTGGCTATCCCCAGGAATTCCGCGTAACGTAGATCGCCCAAAACCGATGAATCATAAGGACCATACATATAAAGCTGAAAATGGTATCCCAGAGGGACTTTCTTCAGAGTCTGAAGGAAATATACGAGCTTCATGATGGCTGTATGCCCCAGTTTTTTATTCGGCGATCTCTCCGTTATCTCCACAAGGGTACTCAAACGGTTCCAAAGGAAATCGAAACGCGACATGTTTTAGTCTCCTTTCAATGATTCCAGTCGTCGTCTCGCTTCATCCCGGTCTTCCGGTCTCACAAAGAGCATCACCTTGCGGATCGGTTGCATATTTCGAACGATATCGGAGTATTTGGAGAGGGACGTGACTTTTGGCCCCGGTAAGGTAAGGCAACAGGGATATCTGTAGAATCCTCCCTGTACCATGACTGTTGGGCCTCTTTTTCAATAACCAAAAAATCTTTCAACTGGTTCCGCCATTCCTCAAATCTTGCCAAGTCCTTTTTTGAAGGAACTTCCGGGGTATGCGCAATTTCGCGGAAGTGTTTTCGTGTCGCAAGGCATGTCCCATCCTCTCCTCCCTTTCCTTCCGCCAAAAGGCCCAAGACTCCCCAATCATCCCATTGAAGATATTCGGCCAAGCCATCCTCAACGGGTTTCGGGAATATTCCCCCTGGGAGCATCTCTTTCAGAGCGTATTGAAGATGATGGTCGTAGGCCACGCGAGTCTTATGAAAATAGACTTGGGTAAACATGAAATATCGTGCCAGGAGCAGCCCTTCAGCAGCGTGAAGGCCGCCTTTATTGATTCCCAAGCGGGGGGATATCGCCTTCCTCATCCGGAACAACCTCAACCGTGTTGAGCAACCGTCGCCAGTCGAACTTCCCGTAGTCCACCCCTCCATGCAAAGAATCTCTCAACAAATAATCCATTCGATCCGCACCCATCTGACCGACAACCAGACTTCTCCAGAACAGGGCATTGCCGGCTTCGGCGCTGTTCTCCAACAGACGGGCGATGTGTTTTCCGCCTCAAAACCGTAGTTTCTGTTCAGAGGATGGTGTGTTATGATATCTTGGAAATGTTGCCGTACGATTTGAGCGGAGTAGTCCTCATGCTTGTACCTTTTCCCGTCAGCATCTTCGGATTTCAAGGGAAACAATTCTTCCGAAGCGTGGGAAAAGGGAGCATGACCAATATCGTGGAGCAAAGCCGTCAAACGGACCAGGGTTCTATCTCGTTTCAGCCCGTCGTCATTGTATCCGAGAGTTGTTTTCAGAATCTCCCTGGAATTCTGCGCGATTCTCTCATAAAGCATTGCAGCGATGTGCATTACGCCAAGCGAATGCTCGAAACGGGTGTGCATGGCACCGGGATAAACGTAATCTGTCGAATCCGTCGAAGTCGTTGAAAGCACGGATGGTTGATGATTTCCCGTTCCCAGTCGTTTATTTGAATAAAACCATAGATCGGACATCGGATCTCATAAGTCCGGTGAGAATCGCCCATTGTCGTGCTCCTTTCCAATCCCCATTCTATTAAACAATTGAGCAAGAGTCAAGAGATTTCTTCCAGATTTGTTCCAATCTCTCCCACATTCTCAAAGACGAAATCGACACGGGTCGTGGAGTTCTCATAATCCTGGCGGGTGGTTTCGCCGGAAAGAACCAGGATGGAAATGAGGCCGTAATCGCGGGCCATTTTCATATCGGTATACAGCCGGTCGCCGACCATGGCGGTGCGTTCCGGCGGGGTTCCAAGCCGTTCGAGGGCGGCCTCGATCATGGGACAATACGGCTTGCCGAGAACCACAGGCTTTCGGCTCGTGGCGGTTTCGAGCAACGCGATCATGGAACCGGCATCGGGGATCGGTCCCCGTTCACTCGGACAGACCAGGTCGGCATGGGTGGCGTAATACGGCAGCCCGGCACGGAGAAGGTACGCGGCCCGCTCCAGTTTGGCGTAGGTCAGGGTCAGGTCAAATCCGATCAGTACCGCGTCGGGCGAGGCGCAGTCCAGGTCGAAACCGGCTTCCCGCAGTTCTGTCTCCAGGCTGGGAGTACCCAGCACGAAGAGGGAATGGACATCGGTTTCCTTCCGCAAATATCGGATCGCGGACCATCCGGAGCTGAGAATGTCCGCCGTGTCGGCTTGAACGCCACGGGACACAAGAGATTTCGCATAATCCGATGTGCTTTTTGAGGAGTTATTCGTGAGAAACAGATATCGCTTGCCCCGGTCTTGCAGGACTTTGAGGAATCCCGAAGTCCACGGAAAGGTCTTGCTTCCCAGATACAACGTGCCGTCCAAGTCGAGCAGAAAACCCTGAATATCCGCCAAAGAGGTCATGGGATTGCCTAGATCGCCGCCAGATTCTCTTTGAGATAGTCGATTCCGGGGATGGGGGTCGGATTGATCCCCATGAGGACCGCCAGGTAGACGCTGACAAAATCGCCCAAGCTGATGAGCGACATCATGCGCGCCAGAAGTCCTTCTCCTCGTGAATGCACCTCTCGAATGGGAACTCCGTAAGTTCCGATCACTTTTTTCATCACATCAAAACGATGGGCGGTTCGGGGATGATCGTCCTTATCCCGGAGATACAGCACATAGAGTAAGGGCAGCAGTGCTTCCTGCGGCTTGATCGGCTTGCCATCGGGATAGAGCGGGGCGCGGGAGAAAATCTTCTCACCGACAGATTCCCGGGTTACAGGCCAGCCCAGGATCTCATTGTGGTTCATTTCCGGCAGGATATTGATATGCGCAAGCATCTTAGCGTTCTCGTTGATCTGATTTTGCCAGCGAAGGGCAACCGGGCCGAGATGATCCACGGCGGCATAGATAATGGGGAATTTCCCGGCCAGGTCCATCGCAATTTGTTTCGCCAAGTTGCCGCTTGCGGGACACTGCGGGCCGTATTCGGCGATGCACCGGTCCAGGATTTCGATGGTTTGAGCGATGGCAACATCCTGGGGTGGGGCAAATCCCCAGCGGTCGAAAAACACAATCAGCGGTGCGAGTGAGAATCCGAGCGCGGCTCGTGGAGAGTATCCCTCCGGAAGATCGAAATGCTCATGACGGCTCTCAAGGGCCATTTTCCGAATGGTGTCACTCGGCCTGCCATTGGACAGGGTGAAAATCCGGCAGTTCCGGGCAAGCGCCTCCCTGTAAGCATGAATTGTCTCTTCCGTTGTGCCGGAATAGGAGGAGATGATGACCAGGGTTCGTGGCGACGCGTAAGCGGGCAGGCGGTAACTCCGGGAGACCTCGAAGGGGACACGCAGATTGTTGGAGAGATAATTGCAGAGAAGGTCACCCGCGATGGCAGAACCGCCCATGCCGCACAAGACGATATTATCCACTTCACGCAGTGTAGCCAGCGGGACCGATTTGGCTCGCCGATAGGTCACACGCCAATGGTCCGCGAATTCCGCAGCCCATTTCAACATCCCTGTCGGGTCGATCTGTCCAATCCGTTCCGGGTTATCCAAAATCATACTTGACACAATATGCTCCTTATAGATTGAAAAAGCCTTTTTTCTCGTGACTGCCTTATTGTGGCAAGGTCTCATTATAGGGAGAGAAAGGCGCAATAGGAGAGAAGGTTATGCTCACCGAAGAGACCCTCATACCAACCGTTTCCGGTATGGCGACCGGGACCGGGGGCATGGGTAACACCTGTTCGGGACATGGGTAAGACATTCTTCATCCTGGCGACAGGGAATTCAGTTCGTTTCCGTTCTTCCCTGTTGGGAAAATGTGGGTATACTGATTCTTGCCCGCTTGGAGAACACGGCTCCGGGGTGGCCCTCACTTAACGTCAAGAGGGTTGAATGTGATAAAATAGCCGGTAAATCAGACGGTTGTTTTTCATCGGATTTGAGCAGTATGGTGGATATGCTGTTACATGCAACGGGCAACGGAATTTATCGGTCCATTGTCGAACATGCCACTGAAGCGATTCTGCTTCTGGATAAGGATTCCCTGATTCACGATGCGAATCACAGGGCGATCTCGCTCCTTGGGTATTCGCGCGAGGATTTGCTGGGGAAGCATTTGCTCGATCTGATGGAAGGCGAATCCCGGGAGCGATATCGGGACCTGCTGGCCGGGGATTCTGTGGGGGGCAATGTATTCACGCAGGTAAGATTTCGAAGGAGAGATGGAACCCTGGTCGAAAGCGAAATTACTGCTTCGCACCTGGATGGCCATGCCGTGCTTTTCTGCCGGGATGTTTCTCGGCGAAAGGTCCTGGAAGAAGAGCTGCGCAATCTGACAAGCGTGGTTCGCGCTTCGGCGGATGCCGTGTTCATTATGGACACGCAGGGCATGATCTACTTCACCAATCCGGCGTTTGAACGGCTGACCGGATACACTTCGGAAGAAGCGCTGGGGCGAAATCCACAGATTTTCAGCAGCGGGCAGGTGCCTCGGAATGTGTTCGACCAACTTTGGAGCGCCATTCGGGCGGGACGGGAGTGGCGCGGAGAACTGACCAACCGGCGCAAGAACGGGGAAATTTATGAGGCGGATGTCACCGTAACCCCCATTAAAGACGAGGAAGGGCAGGTGATCAGCTTTCTGACCGTCCAGCGAGATATTACGCACCGGAAGCGGTTGGAGCGTCAACTGGAGGAGTATACCGAAACTCTGGAGAAGCGGGTTCACTCGCGAACGGAAGCGCTCTCGAAGATGCACGAAATCGGGGAGT
>JAKPRU010000619.1 GCA_029557025.1 Candidatus Omnitrophota bacterium
CTGGTTGTGTCCCGGTATCGGCAGTCGCTGCGCCTCGGCGAGGAGGTTGCGCTTTCGGTCGGTCTCGGCACGGTGATAACCTCCACGGGGATTTTTTTGCTGTTGCTGGGAGGGATTTTTCAACCTGTCCTTGTTGTTTCCATTTTTTTGCTGCTGACCGTTATGTCCGCACGTTCCGGGGAGCGTCTTCTCCGCCGCGTTCGGACAGCGGTGTGGGAAGCCGTTCGAGCCAATCCGGTGTTGAGCGCGGTGGCGTTTGTGCTGCTTATTCCACATTTTCTTTCCGGGCTGACGCCGGAGGTGGAAGTCGATTCGCTCTGGTATCATTTGGGAGTGCCGCAGTTTTACCTGATCCGCCGTCGACTGTGCGAAGTGCCGTTTTGTCTACCGTCCCACTACCCGATGAATTTCCACCTGCAATATGTATTTTCGCTATTGATCGGGAACGACGAAACGGCAAAAATAGTTGTCGTGTTTTTATTCTTTCCAATCTGCACATTGATTTATTCATTAACTCGGCCATGGTCCGACAGACGAACAGCCCTATTTGCCGTGATTCTCTACCTGTCTATGATTCACCACCGCCTGCCGGTGATGGTCAATGTGAAAAGCGCGGTATTGCTGTTCACTCTTCTGTCAACAACGTTTCTGTGGAAATGGATGGAAGAAAAGCGGGAGAGCGATTTCTGGATTTCGGCATTCTGGTGCGGGATTGCAATGGGGACGAAATTTAACGCGCTGATTTTCTGCCTGTCGCTCCATACGGCCGTCGTGTTTCTCTGGATGGCTTGTCACCGGAATTGGCGGGATGCCATTTTCCGGCCGATCGGGTACCAGGCCGTGGGTTGGACGTTGCTCTCGCCATGGATGATTAAGTCGTATCTCTATACAGGAAATCCGTTATATCCGCTTCTCAGCGGTCTGTTCGGGGCACGTGAGGGATATCTCGAGGCGATGCTTTCGAACGATTTAAACCATGGGCTGAATCTTACTCGTTCAAAAACGATCGGGGAGTATTGGGGCCAGGTGTGGCACAATGTGCTGTGGATGACATTCAACACGGATTTGCTGTTTTTCCTGATTCCTGTAGGTTTGCTGCTCCTGGTAATCGAATGGCGAAAATTCATGCCGCAGATACTCACGGGCCTTGTTGTGCTGCCGCTTTTCACACTCCTGTGGGGATCGGATATCGGGCGGTTGTTTTCGGTGACGTACGGGATGAGCGCTGTTCTGATTGCTGTCGGGATATTTCTTCTGAGTAAGCGAAGCCGAATCGGCGTGGTCCTCTTCGGCGTCATGGTGTGCGTGATCCCCGCGACATTTCTTTATCAAAAATGGACATTCTGTAATTACCCTCAGATTGACTGGCATGGACAGATTGCCGTTTCCGAACAAGCACGAACGAAGTACCTGTTGAGGCATGGCATTGTAACGGAGGAAGATCTGGAGGTGTATCACTACATCCGGGAAAATCTATCCGACCGGTATAATCTTTACGTTTACAACGGAGGGTATCCGTTTTACTTGTATTTTCCGAAGATCCTCAGCGATGCGCATTTCAAGGAAAGGCTGGATGTGTGGCTGTTCCAGGTCGGCCCGGAGGAGACAGCGGAACGACTGAGAGGCTTGCACGTGAAATACATCCTGCGGGGCGGAAAAGAGGGTTGGGTTTCACAGGGCCTGGAGGACAGAAAGACGCGATTTGAGGATTTTGTCGGGGGGTTTGCGTGGTCTGTACGGAAATTCGAGAATCAGGAGATCTTTGAGTTGCGGGGGGTTGTGGAGCCGCGTTGACAGGGTAACGGTCCTTGAATAGAGTATGTCGTTCATCCTGAGCAGAATGAGAAAGGAATAATGGTATCATGGAACTGGCGGAACGTACACGACGAATCGATTCATCCGGAATTCGCAAGGTGTTTGCATTGGCGGCGGATATGAAGGACCCGGTGAATCTCTCCATCGGGCAGCCGCATTTCGATGTCCCGGACAGTGTCAAGGAAGCGGCTATTCGCGCAATCCGGGACGGGCGGAACTCCTACACGCTGACAGCGGGAATCCCGGAGCTGCGCCAACGGCTACTCGAGCGCTATCGGCAGCGGGGTGTTGAAGCAGAGGATGTGATCATTACCTCCGGTGTATCGGGCGGGATTTTGTTGTGCTTCCTTGCATTATTAAATGAAGGGGACGAGATCATTATTCCGGATCCGTACTTTGTGATGTACAAACATCTGGCGAATTTTATCGGCGCAAGGCCGGTGTTTGTGGACACGTATCCCGATTTTCAACCGGACCCGCAGAAAATTGAGGCGGCCATTACACCGTGCACAAAGATGATCCTTGTGAACAACCCGAACAATCCGACGGGGGCGGTCTATACGAAAGATGTTTTGCGGGGGCTTGTGGAAGTGGCTGCGAAATATGGACTGCCGATTCTGACGGATGAGATTTACGACTGCTTTCTTTACGATTCCAAGCCGATTTCCATTGCCGAATGGTATCCCGATACGATTTTGCTTTCCGGGTTCTCGAAATCCGCGGCGCTGACCGGTTGGCGTGTCGGGTATGCGCTCGCTCCGAAATCAGTAGTCGCGGCAATGGCGAATATCCAGATGTACTCGTTTGTGTGTGCGCCTTCGGTTGCGCAGTGGGCCGCACTGGCCGCACTGGATGAGGATACCTCTCGAAACACAGACGACTACCGGAGAAAGCGCGATCTGATTTACAACGGGATCAAGGACCGGTATGAGGTTACAAAGCCCGACGGGGCGTTCTACATTTTCCCGAAAGCGCCGAATAATGATGGGGACAGTTTTGTACAGGAGGCGATTCGAAATAATTTGCTCGTTGTTCCGGGAAGTGTATTTTCGGAGCGAAAAACGCACTTTCGTATTTCGTATGCGGCGGAAGACTCGGTAATCGGCAGGGGGGTAGAGATTTTGAATCGGCTAGCGGGGTAAGGCGGAATCCCTCACCGCAACCCTCTTCCGGGGGAAAGAGCGCACAGCGGTGTGCCGCTGCGATGTGTTCTATCAGGCAAGAAAGCATTTGAGGAATCAGGCAGGCAAGGAGTCTGCGAGGCTGCGGAAGAGAAGGCGGCCGGGACCCGGGGATTCCAGGGCGGCGCGGTCGCCGGCAGCAGCGCGACGTTGCTCTCCCCATGGGGTCCCCCAGGCGGAGGGAATCTGACGCAGATAGAACGCCCGTTCGGGATGCGGCATCATCGCAAGGACATTCCCTTCCACGTTACAGATTCCGGCGACACTCCCCCAGGAACCGTTCGGATTGATCGGGAAATCGTCGTGCAGATGGCCATCATCATCGCAGTAGCGCCAGACAATCTGGTCGTTCTGTTCCAATGTGCGCCAAACACTCTCATCCCGGCACACAAATCGTCCCTCGCCGTGGGAAATGGTCATGGGGAGAACCTGGTGTGTGTCAATGCCTCGCGTGAACGGTGTTCGTCCCGGTCGGGATTCATGCCGGAGATTGATCCAATGGCAATGATGTCCGCGGCGGACCACCCGCCCCTCGCGCCGCATCAAATTGGTCGCCAAGGCCATTTCGACCTGCCCGGGATGAAGACCGGGAACCAAACCCGCCTCGATCAACACCTGTGCGCCGTTGCAGATTCCCAGAATCGGCTTGCCGTCTGCGGCCTCCTCTGCGAGCGTCTCCATCAGGGGTTCTTTGGCGGCGATCACGCCCGCCCGCACACGGTCCTCATAAGAGAATCCGCCGCCGATAACGTAGGCATCGTATCCGGCGAGGGCGGAAGCCGGTTGATTCCAGCGGATCATCGTAACGGCGCACCCGCACTGCCGGAAGGCGCGCGCTGTCTCCGACTCGCAGTTCGATCCGGGAAATTGAATCAGCGCAACATGAATCGTATCGGTCATTGTTGTCTAAATTTCTCCATCGCAGAAATCCGCGCCGGTTTGTGCGGATGATCCCACGGTTTAAGGTATACAGACCGGCATGATGTGGTATAGCATAGCGTAATTGAAGGCTGCCATGGATGGCGGCGCATTCTATCAGGCACACAATCATTCTCAATGGAGGAACCGGAATCATGGCCACACCCAATCTGATCAACACTATCAAAGGATCGTTGCTGGAGAACTTCTTCCCCGCAGGC
>JAKPRU010000622.1 GCA_029557025.1 Candidatus Omnitrophota bacterium
GGAGTTTTCGGACCGGCAAGTTGGAGGAGTCTCTGGCTCATCTCGCGGCGCTTGGTATTGCCGGTGTGGCAGGATCGTGGGGCCTCAGTGGGGATTACCGATCGTTGACTGTTATCCCGCTGGTGGCCGGCGAGGACACCATCGGACTTCTGGCGCTGAAGAGCAAGAGCGTTGATCGCTTTGATGAAAATGAAGCGGCCGTTTACGAGAATCTGGCGCAGACTCTGGGATTGGCCCTGGCAAGTCAACAAAATCATGTCACCCTGCGTGAGCGGGTAAAGGAATTGACGTGTCTGTACAGCCTTGCTCAACTCGCCGAGCGTCCCCATGTTACCCTGGATGAAATCCTCCAGGGCATCGTGGAACTTCTGCCTCCTGCGTGGCAGTATCCGGAGATCACGGCAGCACGCATCATTCTAAATGGGCGTGCGTATTCGACACCCAACTTCCAAAAGGCTGTTCACGTTCAGTCCAGCGATATTGTCGTGGAGGGTGAACTACGCGGCGTGATTGAAGTCATGTATAGCGAGGAGCGGATCGAACTGGATGAAGGACCTTTTCTGAAAGAGGAGAGAAGCCTGATCGACACGCTGGCAAGGCAAATCGCGCTCATCATCCGGAAGCGGCAGGCAGATGAGGACAGGGCGCATTTGCAAGAACAGCTGCGCCATGCGGATCGGCTGGCGACAATCGGCCAGCTGGCCGCCGGTGTTGCCCATGAGTTGAATGAACCCTTGGCAAGTATCCTTGGATTCGCTCAGCTTGCCGAGAAACATCCCGGTCTTCCGGAGCTGGTCTCAAAGGACATTCGTCGCGTTGTCACCACGGCGTTGTATGCGCGTGAAATCGTGAAAAAACTGATGTTATTCGCCCGTCAGACACCGCCACGCACAATGCCCGTCAATCTGAACGAAATGGTGGCCGATGCGCTGGACCTGCTGGAATCCCGGTGCGCCGAAAACAACATCACGGTTGTGCAGTGCCTATCCTCCGATCTCCCCGAAATCACAGCCGATCCGTCCCAGATCCGTCAGGTCCTCATCAATCTCGCGGTCAATGCCATTCAGGCCATGCCGAACGGTGGAACGCTCACAATCGGCACACAGGCAGAGAATGACCGCGTGATTCTTACCGTACAGGATACCGGAGTCGGGATGACCCGGGATGTGCTGCGACAGTTGTTTATACCCTTTTTCACGACCAAAGATGTCCATGAAGGCACTGGACTCGGACTTCCCGTAGTCCATGGAATTGTGACATCACACGGGGGGAAGATTCATGTTGAAAGCGCTCCGGGAGAGGGCGCGCGGTTCGAAATTCGATTCCCGGTGCCCGACCGGTCGCAGGATAACGATCACAATGCCGATCCCCTCGTCATCTGAAAAACGCTCCATCCTGGTGGTGGATGATGCTCCGAATACGCTCGAACTGCTCGAGCGAAATCTGACCTCTCAAGGGTACACGGTATTCACGGCCCCCGGTGTGCCGGAGGCGCTTGCCGTTCTCCGGTCCACGCCAATCGACCTGGTCATCACCGATCAGAAAATGCCCAGGGTAAGCGGCTTCGATCTTGTCCGCTATGTCCGGGAGAATCTCCGGGATACCGAAGTGATGATGATTACCGGGTATCCCTCCATTGAGGCAGCGGTAAAAGCCGTCAAGATCGGGGCGGAAGAGTATCTGGCAAAACCGTTCACGGATGAGGAATTGCTCTCCGCCGTGGACCGTGCGTTCGAGAAGCTGCGTGTACGCAGGTGTGAGGAGGTTGCAATGAACCATGCAACCCCCACACCCTATGGCCTGATCGGCGAATCCGAGCCGATGCGGCAGGTCTATAAAGCCATCGCCAAGGCGGCATCCACCTCGGCAACCGTCTTGATTACCGGGGAAAGCGGTACGGGCAAGGAACTCGTAGCCAGAGCGATTCATTATGGAAGTCCACGCGCTTCGGCGTCCTTTGTGCCGGTGAACTGCGGCGGAATCCCGGAGAGTCTTCTTGAAAGCGAGTTGTTCGGCTTCACAAAAGGAGCCTTTACAGGTGCAACGGAAACCCGGGCTGGATTCTTCCAAACCGCCGACGGCGGCACCATTTTTCTCGATGAAATCAGCGAAACCAGCTTGAACATGCAAGTGAAACTGTTGCGTGTACTCCAGGAAAAAGAAGTGTACATGGTGGGATCGAGCCGGGACGGAAAGTAGATGTCCGAATCCTGGCATCCACAAACAAAGATCTGCCGATTCTGGTCAAGAAAGGTCTCTTCCGGGAGGATCTCTATTTCCGACTTAACGTGATTGCCATCGATCTTCCTCCTCTTCGGCAGCGAGGCAATGACATCCTGTTGTTGATCCATCACTTCGCCCGAAAAATCTCGAACGAGCTCGACAAGCCAACGCCCCGGTTTACACCCGATGCCCTTCGTGTCCTGCAGGATTGCCATTATTGGCCCGGCAATGTGCGGGAATTGGAGAACCTTGTCCACCGCCTGGTCGTCATGACCGAAGGAGACTGCATACGGGTCCCCGATCTTCCTCCCTACATGCGTTTCTCTGTTCCGCACAAACCGGATTTTAACCGGACATTAGCCGAAATCGAAGCGGAATATATACGAAACGTCCTGGCAAGCGTCGACGGAAATAAAACCAAAGCCGCCCAGATACTCGGCATTGACCGAAAAACACTACGGGATAAGATCAAGAATGGAATGGAAAACCCGGAGGATTGATAAGTCGTACATCGGGGAATTTCTCCCCACTGGTACAAATCCTCCCGGCACAATCCCTCCCCAAACACCCTTGCATGTCCTTCCACCCGGTTGTCTACCTTTCTGATACCCTTGATTTTCAACGTTTTTGTATCGGTAGAACTCATTATTCATAATTGGCACATAATCTGCTGTGGCCGTGATCGGTACTCGATCAAATCCCGTAATTTGTTTTTGTTACGGAGTTGCGGCAGGGAAGACCGAGAGGAGAAGCAGCAATGCCCGATGAATATCCTGGTCTTTGCTCGACGTGCAATCACGGCCCGACATGTCGTTCACACAGCGCTCACTACGGACCCGTGTTCTACTGCGAGGAATTCGATAGTCATACAGATGTCCCTCCCCGGGGCCCTATACCGCTGATTTCCGAGGAACCGGAACATACGGATCATGTCAGTCGACACAAGGGCCTGTGCTCCGATTGCAGGAATATGGAAAGCTGCATGTTTCTTGAACCGGAGGGAGGAGTCTGGCACTGTGAGGAGTACCGATAGAGTGACATACGATACATACATCGCCGATTCAGAGAAGACCGGTACACAAAGGGTCGTCGATCCGGAGACTATCCGGAAAATCCTGGACAAGCATAGCCGGGAACAGGGCGCTTTGATTGCTATCCTGGAAGACATTCAAGCCGAATATGGCTACCTCCCGGAAGAAGCCCTCCGGATGGTTGGCAAGAGAACAGGACGTTCTCTTGTAGACATCTATGGAATCGCCACCTTCTACCATGCATTCAGCCTGAAACCCCGTGGAAGACACCTGATTTGCGCCTGTTCCGGAACGGCATGCCATGTTCGTGGCGCACCGAAGGTCATTGAAGAATTCGAACGTCAACTCGGGATCAAGGCGGGTCAGACCACACCGGATGGAGAGTTCACTTTCCAAACGGTTAACTGTCTGGGCGCGTGTGCGCTCGGCCCCATCGTTGTGGTCGACGGTCACTATTTCTCGAATGTAAAAACGGCCAAAGTCAAGAAGATATTGATGAGCGCCCCTGTTGAGGGCAATCGGATCGAAAATGTGGTCGCGTAACTCCCGGCATGAAAGGGAATGAAAGCATTGACGCAACGCCTGAAATCTATCACCGACCTGAAGACGCTCCAGCAATGTCTATCCAGCCGGCAGGACTCGACCATCCCTACTCTCATCATCCCGGCAGGGACATGCGGACGCGCTGGAGGGGCCGACGATTTGATCCGTATCGCCGAACAGGTGATCACCGAAAAACGGTTAACCGGAAAGATTCACATGTTGGTTACCGGCTGCCATGGATTCTGCGAAATGGAACCCTCTGTCCTGGTTGTCCCCGGAAGAACCTTTTATCCGAGAGTCGCCCCCGAAAACATGTTACAGATTGTGGAGGCTGCGGTTCGCGGCGAGGTTGTCGAACCTCTCCTTTACCGCCATCCGGATAGCGGCGCTCGGATACAAAGACAGGAAGAAGTTCCATTCTTCAGGAAACAGGTCCGTACGATTCTCGGCCACAATGAGATCATTGATCCCACTCGAATCGAAACCTGTCTTTTGAATGGCGGCTACTCGGCCCTGGCCGATGTATTGGAGAAAAAAAGCCCCCGCTGGGTGGTAGAGGAAGTAAAAAAATCCGGATTGCGTGGCCGGGGCGGAGCAGGATTCCCGACAGGCCGTAAATGGGAGATGTTAGCCGACCAACGCAACGGGCACGG
>JAKPRU010000627.1 GCA_029557025.1 Candidatus Omnitrophota bacterium
TTTTTCCCGTGACGCTGGTGGAACGCACTTTGACGAGGGGGGTTCAAACGGCATGTCGTCGGGAAGGGCGTCTGAAAGCAAAGCCGGGGGTGATCTCGCTAAAAGAGTTCCTCGGTGGGGCAATGGATAAGACTCTGGGCAAGCTCGCGGAGCCGATTCGGACCTGTGTCGGTGTTTCCCTGCCGGACCGGGAGCAGTGGGCCGGTCTCTCGGTTTGCGCAATGGAGGAGCACGATGCGGTGGTGGATCTGCTGATCTCGCGTTGGAACGGCCAGCCTCCGATTCTTCGGTTGGGATTGGAGGGGATTCGTCGGCTGGCCCAGGGTTCTTCTCACGGTGCGGCCCTGTTGGTCGGTCTGGGGGTGGTGTTCTGTTTGGAGGTACTGCGCGGAAAAACCGAGCGGGATTCGCTGATTGCCTGCCTGGATCTGATGGATACGTGGCCGCAGGGAGACCGGGAGGAGGTTTTTCAGGCCCTTTCATCCAAGGATATCGATGCTGCCGGAGTGTTCAAACGCTTTTTACGCAACGGCCTTGCGGTCGGTATTGAAGAACGCCGGCGCCTTGCAGCCTGGGTCCTGGCACGTACTCAAATCGAATTGCCTTATGATGGCGATAGAGTCCGGCACGCTCTTCAGAATATCACCGACATTGGCCAGCTGCGTCAGCAGGTTTATTCCATCATCAATGAAACATTTCAGGCCGATCTGGATACCGAGAATGCGCGTCGAATCGCGGAATGGTGTCGGGAAGAAGGTGTCCGGCTGGTGGGGGGCCGGTTCAGCCGGGCGTTTTACCTGGAGGCCATGCTGGCGGCGAGCGCCAAGGTTTTCGACACGCGAATCCTGCAATCGAGCATTGAGGAGCTGGACCGCTGTGTGCGCGAGGCCCGTTTGAATTTTCTTACGGAGGACCTGCGCGATCTCAGCACGGTTATGCAGGATCTGGGAGGAGAGAAGCAGGCCATCGTTAATCTTCTTGGCGAACGGCTTATCTCGGAAGCCCAGATCGACGGGGCGATCAACAATTTTCTCAAAGCCTTGCGGTCCGTTGAACAACGCATTCAGAAGGTGGTAGACGATTTGCAGAGGCAACATCGGGACGCCATTCTCGAAGAGCGTCGCAGGGAAAGCGGTGTCAGTCCGACATGGCGGAAATTCCAGTCCGACCGCGCCGAGATTGTCTACCAATGTGACCGGGTGCGCTACCAGCTGATGCGCATTGAGGAAGCCGTGGCGGCGGCCCCGAAATATGATCCTGCATTCGTCATCTTTCTTCAGCGCCTTTTCCCGCTCGATGCAATCAACCTCGGCACGGTGAATGAATTTGTCGATCCGTTTTTCGGCGAGGATGAACATGTCCGGCAGTTGATCTGTGATTGCGGTCATCGGATGTATATCACGCCGAACCTGGCGGCATGGCTTCAGCATTGCGAGGACTGGGTGGAGGCGCTTCCTGCTTATGCGAGTTACACGATCACCCCGCGCCCCGGGAGCGGATATGATATCAAGCCTTATGTGCAACGCGGCATCCTGGAGGACATGTTCCGCCGTCACGCGGAACATTGGGCGTTGAATATCGAGGAAGTTATGGAGTCCGAAAATGTGGCGATTGCGCGGGAACTGCTGGCGGAACATGAGGGCTGGATGGAGCGAGCCGAGGCGCTTGCTGTTGAGAAGAACGAACCGATTGAAGAGGGGATTCGCCACCTGCCTCAACTGTTTGAACAGCGAGACCTTGTCGCCGGATTGGCTCTGCTGATCGAACAATTTGAGCAGGCACAGGCCGAGAATCTGGCGAAACGCATGGAAGCAGACGAGTCAACACGACTGGAGGCGCTGCGTTCCCTGCTGAAATCGACCGACAATCCGATTAGGAAAGCCCTTGACACAACGGATCTGTCCGAGGCTGTTTCCCGGCGGTTGAAGCAGTCCGGCGGACAGGAGCGACTGGATCTTTATCGGAATATCGCTGTTGCCCGACGGCGGAACCTGCCGAACCTTCATGTCCTGACCACTCTGGGTCCCGGTGAAACGGACACGCACATCCGAAACTGGCTGGAAGAATCGATGGCGCTGTTCAATGTCGCGCGCGCAGGGGGGCTTGAAGACAAGGTGCAGGAGCGGATTGAGGAATACGAGACCCGGGTCCTTTCGGCGGCGCGCATCCTTGTCCGTGAAATGGATTTGCAGGGTGATTTGTTCACGGTGATGGAGGAAGAGGGGCTGGACCCGGAAAATCCGAGAGATTGCGATGTCGCTCTTCTTAAGGTTGTTTTGTCGTACCCGGAGGTTGGGCGCGAGGTTGCGCTTCTGGCGGCACTTGCGGAAAGAAAAGGAGAACTTGACAGCCTTGCCCGCGAGGAAACACCGCCGTCCATCTCCGAATACTGCTCAAAGCATCCCGAATTGGAGAAGAATGCCGTAGCGCGAGTTGTTGCTGAAAATGCTCTGGAGTCCGCCATCCGGGAATCAAAGAAGAGCGCAAAGGCGTTTGTCGATGCGAATCCCGATTGGAGACGGGAAAAGGAAAGCCATATCTATGCGGAAGCGCGCCGGAAATTGGTTGAGGAACTTGGCTTGCAGAGTGAAGCGGCCGCGTATCTGAAACGACGCCTGCGCAATATGCATGCCCTGCTTTATGCACGCCGCGAGGTGATCGCCGAGGCGGGACGGACCGCCGATCTCGACGATCCCCGATTCCGCTACGAAGCCACCGGCCCGTATAAACGATATAATCTCCTTTACACTCCAAGCCGTGTGGACCTGGGGGCACAGGAGGTGCATTCGGTTCAGAATGTGCCGAAATGGGTAGGCGGGGTGGATGTCAACGCCGCGAATAGCGGTCGTTCGTTCTATGGCCTGTACAACATGGCGGGTGTGACCGCTGTGGATTCACCCCGACTTGCGGAATTCCTGAAAGTGGGCGAGAACTTTTTCTCGCGTGGGGGGGTCTTTTACCTGTCCCTGACGGCCGGAGTGAATATCGACGTTCTTGGGATCGGCGATTTTGAGTTTTTCCGCGATCAATGGAACATGCGTGGCGACCGCATGGTTTTGCCGACCGGCGAGACGTATGGCGGGTTCTGTGTGCCGAAAGAGTTTTCGTTACTTTACGCGATTATTGTGGCCGCGTTGCGCCCCAGTACGGCAGAGGATGTCTACGATTCGTTCGGCATACCGAAGGAAATCCGAGCCGATCTGACGAAAGATTTAAGGGGCGCGCTGAGACTCTGGACGGAATGCGACTCCATTCTGGAATGGGAACAGAAAGCCCGCGCGTTTCTGAAGCCGCGAATCCTCGAATATGTAACGGTAACCGAGGGAAAAGGATTCCTTGCCCGGCTCCCTCGCCTGGCCTCCATTTTCGAGCAGCTCGGAGTGATGGGCCGTGACGGCGATGAGGAACGTGAAATCCAATATGCCTTTACGGATTGGGTGAACAAGAAAGCGCAGGGGTTGGAAGAAATCAATCGATCCGGGCCGTTCCGGAAGGTGCATCTGATCCGACGTCTTCTGAGAGCCGCACAGAATCGCAATCCGCAGGTGGCTCCGGAAGAGGACTGTATTGGTGTAATCGGGGCCTCGTACAAAGAAAGCGAACGAATAGCAGGAAAGGAAATCCCCATTACCGATGTGCGGTTCAGTGCAGGTGCGCGAAAACTAGCCATTTATTCCGGCCTGTCTGAAAAACAGCTCCTGTTGGATTTGGACCCGGATGGGCGAGAGTTAGTGCGACGGATGATCCGGGATGTGAAATCGCCTGCTGATATTCGCCTGGTCGGACGTTGCACCGGTTCGGACCTTCTTAATTATGTGCCGGCCTCCGGTCTGGAACCCGCTAAAGACGAAGTGCTTGACATCCTGTATCAAGCCGGACTGGATGACAACATGATTCGCTGCAATTGCGATGTCTATGGCGGGGACCTGAAGCGATGGGTGGGAGTAAAGGATCTCCCTGAAGCGGAACGAAATGCCTTGATAGAGAAAATTGGCGCACGGATTCATCTGGTAGTTATTGATCGGCGCGGTCCCTTCCGCACGTATCGCGAGGCGTTACAGGGAGCGGACTTTGTCGATCTGGGGATTCCCGATCCCGAACTGCTCGATCTGATCGACGATCTCCCGCGATTCATTGCGTACCTTCGCCGGGGCCGGCCGCACAGCGCCCTGGTATTTGCCGACGGTACCTCCGGAGGTCGCCGCCGCGCGTTCTCATACCGTTATGCCTCCAGTGAGCGCAAAGTAAAGGAACTCCTCGCGCTGGAGCCGAATGCGGTGTATGGCTCACTGGGCCTGGGCGATGAAACCATCGAGACCTGGCGACGCGAAATGGAAAAGGACCGGGACCAGGCCGTTACGCTTCTGGATGCGTTGAAAGAAGGGGATACGCTGAAAGCGACGGCTATTTTCGAGCGGATTTCCGACCGGATGATCCGGCATCGACGCGCCGAGCGGGCCGCGCAGGATGAGATTACCGCCCGGCAGATGCACTGTTCCAAACGAGCTCAGCATTCCTACCATCTGGCCTCCCAGGCGATGAGCCTCGTCAAACGCGGCTTGAAACTCGGCGATCTCGATTTTGGAACCTGGCTAATCTTGGGGGGGGTGTATGCGAGTAACGGCAAACTGGAGGCGCATGAAATTACGACTCGACGAAAGGAATTCGAGAGCCTGATTGCCGAATCGGGAGCGGAACACGGAGGCTTGGCGGGCTTGCCTCAAAATATGGTAGATGATGTGGTTGGTTCTTTTGTCCGACCGATTTATATCATGCCGGAGGTTTCGGAGTATCGAGAGGTTTCCACCGGCATTGAAGGCTCGCTGAAGGCGGCCGAAGAGCAGGTAAGCCGTCTTGCCGCGCGTGCCGCGCGGCGTAAACAGGCCGAATTAGCCGATCGTCAACGCAAGCAACGCCGCGCGTTTCTCGCGGAATCGCCCACCGGGGATTTCCGTACACTGTATGATACCGCCGTCGCTTTTCTTGGTGACGGGGCCGTCCAGGTCGGTCCCGAAAACTACGGACGATTCCTTGCATGGGCCAGACAGATTGTGAGTCAGGTTTCCTCCGAACTGGCAATGGCCAATCGGGACGTGGAAGCCACACTTGATGGCTTCTTTGGCGCTGGAGCGGTTTTGGAGGAAGGATACCTGTCGTTGGTTCATGCTTTAGCGAAAGCCCTGGAAAAGTATCGGGACAACCGTGACATGCTAACGCGCTGTGCAGAGGCCTTTGAATTAGTCGATCGCGCCCTGCTGATTCAGCGGACGCTGGGCGTGGATAATCCCGATGAGATGATGGTCGAGATCGCACGCTATTTCGATGCGACCATCAATAGCCATATTTTCGACTACCTTCCGTACCATTATCACAAGCAGCGTTCAGCGGCATTTGAGGGACTGTCCCGCGGACAGAAAATCGATTTGGCTTTCCGGCGACATCAATGGCTATACCGCTACGCCCGGATGCTGATGCTGACCAAAACATGCCTTGCGGAGACGGATCCCGCTTACCAGGATATTTGGATCGGCGATATTTCCCGAGGGGTGATTCCTCTTGGAGTAAGGGCGGATAGCGAGGCGGAGCGGTTCTGGTTCTCCTACTCGCGGCTCCGGGATGCCTCTGTGCTGGTACACGATGGGTTTCCGTTACCTGAATTGCTGCTTGACGTGTCGCCGGAGTTATTACAGGCGAACGAGCGGGCCACAGTGGGAATTATCTACCCGTTTGGGAACACAACTGTCCCGGTTGCCCTGGAGCAGGGACATCGTCTTGCGCGCCATGAACAGATCAACCTGATTCTGTCGGCATTCCCCACGATGGAGGACGATCCACGGGCGGGCCGAAAAGTGCTTCGGATTCATGATGGCTTGATGTACCTGAACGCCACGGATTTCGAACGGTTACTCCGGGCGGCGGGGAAACCGGACAACGAGATCAAGCCCCGTTGCCGTCTCCTGGGCGACGACGGAATCTTTGTAGCCATTCAACTATCGGAACCGTTAATTGCCGATGCGGTGTTCTTCCACTTTACGCATCCTCTACGGCCTGATATCGGCAAAGTCGGATGTCCGCTGATTCAGCCGATCCTGTGGGAAGCGGCGACTCATCTCAAATGCGCGCTTCCGGATATGCTGAAGGGGAGCGGTGTGCGCACGGCGGACCAGTTCAACTGGTATCGGCGGGAACGGAATGTCCTGTCCGAAGAGGAGGGAATCCGGGAGGTCCGGCGCCGTCTTATGGAATTTGCCGAAACACATGACATTGTAATTGTAAAACCGGAAAAGGAATCCGGCGGC